>JAMQPH010000515.1 GCA_023717605.1 Pyrinomonadaceae bacterium | reverse complement strand
CGATTCGGACACATCTGCGCGATGCTACTCGGTGTGCAACGACCACTGGATATGGGCCAAGGTACCTTCACTCAACCGGGCAACTGCATAAAGGAGGGCCGGACACCGGGGTGTTCATTCAATTGACGGCGCCTGACAAGGTTGACCTGCCCGTTCCGGGAGAGTCGTACACTTTCAGTATCTTGAAGCAGGCGCAGGCGCTGGGTGATTTTCGCTCGCTGGCATCGCGTGGCCGGCGAGCAGTCCGCGTGGATCTTGGTGAAGATGTGCTCACGGGATTAGCAAGGCTGAGAGAGTTGATTGAGCGGGCGGTTCAGGAAGGAACACGTGCAATCTGATCTTCGATAGAGAGGATGGAGCGTTAGTTGTGTGAAAACTCCGGCGCTGACGCTGACGAACGTCGAGCGGGGGTTAGATCACTACATCGCTCTCTTTGCACGTGCGGCTCGAGTGAATCCTCCGCCCAATTTGCCGCCGTTCATTTCGTCGAACGGACTAGTCGTAGATCGCGGCTTCGTAACGGCAGACGAACGCGCGGCGTTGCTGGCTTATCTGCAAAAGCTTTAGGGTCTGCTTAGACAAGCACGGGTGGGACTAGACGAGTGAGCTTGTAGGGGCGTCCCTCCGTGGGCGCCCCATCGTTGGCATTGTCTTGTGGAGTTTTTCGCGCCACCGCAAGATGGCGCGCCCACGGAGGGACGCCCCTACAACGGTTTCTGTGTGTCTTAACGATTCTGCATTGAACCGTTCATGCCCTTCATCGGCATTTGAAGTTTACCGTCAGCGCTTGAGGTGAGTGCAAGAAACGCTGAGTCTTGACGAAGCGAATCAAACACCGCGTCGACGCGTGCTTCCATCATTTCCTTTGCACGTACGGCCTGGTAGCGTTCATAAGTAAAGAAGTGGCGCTTAAGCAAGGAGAGCGCTTTGTCCCGTTGTCCCGTCTGCGCATAAACGGCCGCGAGATTATAAGAAGCGGGAAGAAGAGCTTCATTTTCACGAGCGATCTTCAGGGCCTCATCTTTATTTCCAAAACCTACCATGAAGACGGCGGCGAACACGATGTTATAAGGATCCTTCGGATCAAGAGCCAGAGCCTGTTGCGTGTATTCGTTCCCCTTCTTCGGATCGCCTTCAGAATTCCAATACACAGCCAGGTTCCGGTAGGTTAACGCCAGAGGATAAGCCTCGACAGACCTTTCCATGAGCGCCAATCCCGCCTTGAATTCACCATCGTGAATTGTCATTTTTCCCAGGCCATGCAGCGCAACCGCGCGCGAGAGCGGATCCGCAGGCATATTGAGAATAGCTTCGAACATAGTTCGCGCCTTGTCCCACTCGCCAGTGTGATGTCGATAAACCTCGCCGAGATAGCGAAGCGGAGCTGGGTCTGCAGGATCCATACGATGCGCGTCGCTGTAAAACTTCTCAGCGGTACGATACCTGGCATTCAGCTCAGCCGTCAGCCCGAGTCGCATGGTTCGCTCTATTCGTGCATTTAATTTCGGCTCAAAGACCGGGGCGCTAAACAGGCGATCGTCGACAACGGCAACTTCGGCACCGAGTTTCTTCAACTCTTTGGCAGCATCCTTCGCCTTCTTGGGAAACATGCACTGCTGTTCCGCAACAGACTTAAGCAGAGGGATCGCTCCTGCACTATCGCCTGCCTTCGCCTTCGCCTTGCCCTCTTTCAATTGAGTGTCGAGTGCTGTCTCACGCTGCTTCACTTCAGTGGTGACGAGCTTTTCCAACAGCTCCACCTTAAGGCGACCGTCCTTATTCTCCAGTTTGCTGACAGGCGTGCCGTCAGGTGTGGCTAGCACGGCTACCGGCAGCTTGGATTCGCCTATGAGTGTCGGTGCATGAGGATTATTTGTGTCCGCCAGCTCCATGGCTACGCATTGACCGGCGTAAAGAGAGAGCGTGCGTGAGGCGCGCAGACTGGATTTCTGCCACTCTTCTTTTGAGGCTGGGAACCAGTAAACTACCAGCCCTTTCGGTGGGGGGTCCTTGGGCGTCCGTGGCTTCCACGGCACGTAATAAACTTCCGGTGCCGATCCGCCCGAAGCCATGCCCCCACCCCCACCTCCACCGCCGCCACCGCAAGTGGCCCAGAGAGGCGAAACAGCGAAAGCCACGACCAGAATGACAGCGATGGAGCGTGTTAGTAGTGTTTTCATGAGCGGGATTTTAGCAGAGTGTCCGTTCGGATGCACAAGTTTGACGCCGCTGGTCAGTCTCCCGCGGCTCTGTTTGCTTTGCTGAGATTACTAATTATACCCTGAGGTGAGCAGTAACCTTTTCCAAGCATCAGGCATCTTAGGCAGTTGAGACATCTGGAGGAAGTTTAAAATGAAATATTTGATTCAACGTGTAGTGTTCGGGGCCTTTGCAATTGCGATGATATTGGCGTCGTTTGGCGCCAGCGGATCAATAACTGGATGGACCCTTGTTGCGATGGCCCAGGAGACGGACGATCCCGTCAAGATCGAGGTCTATACGAGGTTCGTTAACAATAGGAAAACGAATGAGGGGGCAGCCTACCAGGCGGCAAAGGAATATCTGCAGAAGTATCCCAAAGACAACGACCAGTACACTCAGTATCTGCAAAAGTGGATCGTCATTTACGAACGAGACGAGCGCAAACGCACGCTCCCGCAACTTGTCTACAACGCAAAGAATTTTGCCGGTGCATACAGCGTGGGCAAGCAGATTTTGGCAGATGAGCCCGATTATCTCCCGGCTTTGATTCATCTCGGCTATGCCGGCTACCTGGCCGTGACGACCGCAAAGAACGAAGCGTTCAACGCTGAGGCCCAGACATACGCGAATAAGGCAATTCAATTGATTGAGGCAGGAAAGTCCCCGGGAAGTTGGTTGCCATTCAAGGACAAAGACGACACCCTCGCTCAACTGTATTACACCGTGGGATTTCTTAGTTTGAAGACCGCACCGGATCGGGCCATCGAACCCTTAATTAAGGCAGGGCTATTTGAAACTGATCTCAAGAAGTCGCCATCAATCTACTACTTTCTCGCGGCGTCGTATGAAAGCGGTCCCTACAAGACAATGGCCGCCGCTTATCAGACCTCTTTCGCCGGAAAAGAGGAAACGGAGCAAAGCAAATTGGCACTGGAAAAGTTGAATGTGATCATCGATCGAATGATTGATGCTTATGCTCGCGCTGTTGCAGCTGCAGGAAATGACCCAGCGAATGCGCAAAACAAGATTCAGTGGTCGAATAAGCTGTCGGAATTCTACAAGTTTCGACATCAGGGATCTGATGTTGGCCTGACTGACTTGGTCGCGGGCGCTCTTGCCAAGCCCCTACCGCCAAAGCCCTAGTAACAGAAGCGTCGTACAGAACAGGCCCGGGCCGAGCCTCGGGCCTGTTCCTTTTATTGGACGTGAAAACGCTGAGCCTTGCAGTTGCTCGACTAACAATTCACAAAGCCCAGCAGCCAAAATACAAGTATGAAGATCAGTATGGTAGAGATACAGCCGCCACCAAACTTCCAGGCTGCGGCTCCCGCCAGGAGTCCGCGCAAAGGTCCTTCCATAGCATTTCTCCTACACTGACAATCGCTTCAAATTTGCCGGGGCGGCCCGCACGTGTCCGGCATCAGGCCGCTATCGGGCTGCGGCCCCCTTCTTCTTTCCTTTGGCTTCCGCCATGCGCGTTCCCAGTTCTTCGATCTCTTCTTTGCTGAGAACCTTCCGCGCCTTCGTGAACAACTCGCCTTCCTCTTCTTCGACGTGATGCTCGACGTTTTCCTTCAGCACAGTAAACTTCGCCGTCCACTTCTCGTCGTCTTTGGCCTCTGCCGCCAGTTCGCTGAGCAGTTGCTTCACAAGCCGATGCTCTTCGAAAGCCTCGAGCGTGATGTCTCGCGATTCCTTGGCCTTCTCCAGAATCGGATAAAAGATCGTCTCCTCCATCTGCGCGTGCATATCGAGTTCAGTCTTTAGTTGAGTGAAAAGTTCTTCTCGCGTTTTGAGTGCACGTTCGGTGGTACCTTCAATCTTCTCCATGATTCCGGCCACCTTTTCATGATCACTCTTCAATAGTTCAAAGGCGTTCATTTGATTCATTCCCTCCGTGTTAGTTTCGAAATGCTGCACGGTATCGAGACACCGTATTTGGATTCGCTGTTTCAACGGCAAGCGGGGTGCCACGCGCGCGTGCTTGGATTGGCTATCCGCAGATTACGCAGATTTCACATAATCACTAAGAGTAGGTCTGCTTTCGTTTGCGATCCGCACCTTTCTCGATCGACTCGGTTCCCACGCGTGCAAGAGCGCAGGCACAGATTATCGTGCCTGCCCAGGTGCGAAAGTCTTTGGCGCTGAACCTCTCGCCCATGATCTCCTTGATGTATTCGT
>JAMQPH010000510.1 GCA_023717605.1 Pyrinomonadaceae bacterium | reverse complement strand
TCGCGGCGCCCTGTTCGGCCAATCATCAGCGGTAAGGCGACATTTTCGGCAGCGCTCAGATCGGAAAGCAGGTGGTGAAACTGAAAAACCAGGCCCATGTGGTTCCGGCGAAACGTGGCGAGTGCGGCAGGCGAAGCGCGGTCAACTTCAAAGGAGCCCAGGACTATTCGCCCGTGATCAGGCTCTTCCAGGCCGCCGACTAAGTGTAGCAAGGTCGACTTGCCTGCGCCTGATGCGCCTATGATGGCCATCGCCTGGCCCGGCCCAGCCTTAAAAGAAACTCCGCCCAGCACCTCAAGTCTTTCACCAGCGGGGGACGAGAAACTCTTTCGGAGATCGGTGACTGATAGTCCAAAGTCCAACGTCCAAGGTCCAACGTCCGCATCTCGACTCTGAACGCTGATCGTCTGACCATCGATTTCGGACGTTGGACATTGGACATTGGACTTTGAACTCATTGGGTATCGCGAAGCATTTCCACCGGCCGGACCCGCGCCGCCGCTTGTGCGGGGTAGATGGTTGCTACCCAGCTAAGTAGGAAGGCCACTAGAGCCGCCACAAGAACATCGCCGACTTGCGGGTGAAACGGCACGTTGGTGATTGAATAGACATCGGCCGGCAGACTTACGAGTTGGTAGCGGTTGCCCACTATGCACGCGACCATTCCCAGGAATATGCCGAGGACGGCGCCGAGAGCTCCGATGATGGCGCCTTCAATCATGAAAATAGCGCTGATGCTTTTCCCGTCAGCGCCGATCGCACTGAGTATTCCGATATCCCGACGGCGTTCCACTACAACCAGGATTAGCGTGGTCGTAATATTCAGAGTGGCTATTAGAATTATCAGCGCAATAATGAATAGCCCCATCCGACGTTCGAGCGCCAGAGCATTAAACAGAGGCCGGTTGGCTTCCTCCCAATCGACCGTTGTGTAGGAGCTACCCAAACTGGCGCGAATGTCCGTGGCGATCCGCTTGGAATCGTATATATCCTTCAACTGTAGGCTGATCACTGATGCAGATTGAGGTGCTCCTGAGAATTCAGCTGCGACGTCGAGCGGCAGATATATCCAGGTCGAGTCGTATTCAAAAAGTCCTGAGCGAAAGATCCCGACCATTCGCACATTTCGCTTAACCGGATTTACAGGAACTGAATTCGTGTTAGCTGAAATGATCTCGGCGATCTCGCCAACGTGGATCCCTGTTCGTGTTGCCAGTTCCGAACCAATCAGAACACTCGGTAGGTCTTCGGGTTTGCTTCTACCAGCAACGATTGCCGTCACGGATCCTTCGATTACGGAGTCTTTGACTTCATTTATTGCCTGCTCCGAGTCCTTATCCAAACCGCGAAGCACAGCGTAAGCGGCTCCTTTCGATCCGACCAGCATGGCTCCGTCGTAGCTTGTGGCGGCGGCACTAGTAACTCCAGGGATTGTTTTGATTCGTGATGTGAGGCTTCGGTAATCATTAATGGGCCGGCCGTCGGCGCGCATAACATTTATGTGAGCGGTTCCGCGCAGGATCTTTTCACGCATCTCATCCCGAAAGCCATTGGCCAGAGCGAGCGCCACAATTAAGGCTGAAACGCCAATGCCAATTCCCAGAATGGCCACGACTGACGTCACCCGCGCCAGCCTCCTTTTGCGACGCGAGCGGAGATAACGTAAGGCGAGAAATAGTTCGTATGGCATTGCTAGTTACGAGCCAAGCCCGGGTTGAAGCTTCCTACGCGCGTCCTGGGGGACACTTCTTTGTATCTTCCGGTCTGTTTTCCGGCAGCAGCCTCTTGAGGTCTGGGGCATCGGTGGCCGTGGTGTCGGTTGCCGGCCTCAACTCGTAGATAGTTTCCGTTACACGCTTGAAGCGAAAACGCCTTTCCAGATCGACTATGACTGGTATTTCGTGGCGCTGCCAGCCACACGGCAACCACCACCGCGGATCGGCATCGACAAAAACCCGGCGTCCTTGTTGGAGATGTTCCTCGATGATCGGAATGAGGTTATCTCCCGGC
>JAMQPH010000487.1 GCA_023717605.1 Pyrinomonadaceae bacterium | reverse complement strand
CGAGATTGTATACGTGGCCAGCGGGAAGTTAAAGTTGCAGGGCATCGACCACTTCCTCGGCCCGGGCGAACTGATCGGCGAGATCGGCCTGTTCTCGCCCGAGAAGGTGCGCACGATGACGGTGGTGTGCGAGACCGACTGCGAGCTATACCAGATGACCGACGAGCAGATCTACCGCCTGTACTACCAGAACCCGAAGCTGGGCTTCTTCTTCATGCGGCTGATCGTCGAACGACTGCTGCGCGACGTGAAGCGCGGCGCGATCGATCCGAGGACGGTTTAGGGAGACAAGGCCGCAGCGAGCGAACAACTGAAATCTGAACGATGGACCGCTCTTCTGTCTTCTCCCTTGAGAGCGGGCTAGATAGTCTCCCACTGCGCACGTTATCCCAATCCCCCATTTCATTTTCAAGGGTAGCCTGATCGATCCTCGATTGCGCGCGTCGAACGAGAGCCTTCCGATTCTTTATACCTCTCTTATAAAGGGAGCGGCCGAGGCTGCCCTTTACTGCGCGCATCAATGATCCTTCCAAGCTAGCTCGCTATTCCTCTCATGGAATGGCACCCGTGTTGGTCCCACTGCGGCCGTCGAACGAGCACATTCTGATGGTGCGCGTTCCGGGAGCAAGGGATCGGCACGGGTGTCATTCCACTCATTTCATCGTGCGCGTTCTGCGAGCAAGAAGGGCACCTGGCCGCCCCCCCCTGCTAGTCGACCAGCGGTGCGATCTCGATCGCTTTCTTAATCAAGCAATCGCCCGCAAATGACTGTAAGGACATCGGCAGCATGCTGGCGTCGATCACGTGCACTGTGATAACCTGAAAGCCTTCAGCGACTTTGTATCCTTCAAGTTTCATGGCATGACAGATTTCCAGTTTTTTCCAAATCAGATTATTCAGGATCGTCTCCGACGCGAGTAGCTTCATCTCTGACACTGCGTCATTGACCGAGACCTTCGCCGATACCCGCGCCTTATCTTTTGGCACCTCGCTCACGACGGCAAAGCCAAGGAGCTCGCCGGCGGCCTGGACCAAGGAGACTGTCCCCATTGCGACGAGACCGAACAGCATCAGCAGGAGGGACAGACGCGAAGTCATCGCTTACCTCCTCCGCGTATCCAATTCCTCGCGTGAACCTAGCCCACAGGCACATGGGCCTTTCCCCGGTCGTGAATTGCTGCAAATTGAGTATGCCAACCGATAAGCGCCATTTCAAGATCCTGCCTCTCCTGTCTTCTCCTAGACGTGCAGGTCCTGCGTCATATATCCTGGCACTCAGTTGAAGGAGCACAATCATGCCACATGATTTTATGCCGGGGCTCGCCGGCGTCCCCGCAGCCAAATCCGCGATTAGCGATGTAGACGGGCAACGCGGTGTGTTGGAATATCGCGGTATCCGCGTCGAAGAACTCTGCCTGCGATCGTCCTATCTCGAAACCGCCTATCTGTTGCTGTTTGGGCACCTTCCCACGCAACCGGAGCTCGCGCGATGGAACGAGGACATCGTCCATCACCGTCGCATCAAGTTCAAGATTGTTGATTTATTGAAATGCCTTCCAGAGCAGGGGCATCCCATGGACGCCTTGCAAGCTGCGGTCGCCGCGTTGGGCATGTTTTATCCAGGCCGGAATGTCCAGGACGTCGAAAATAACTATTGGTCTACCGTCCGTCTCGTTGCCAAACTGCCCACGATCGTCGCGGCCTGGACGCGTCTGCGGCATGGGGACGAGTACATTCCACCGCGCGACGATCTCGGATTTTCAGAAAACTTCCTCTACATGCTGACTGAGACGGAGCCGCTTCCTTTGTGGAGCAACATTTTCGACGACTGCCTGGTCCTCCATGCCGAGCACACGATGAATGCCTCAACCTTCACCGGCATGATCACCGCATCAACGCTGGCCGATCCCTATACGGTCGTCGCGTCCTCAATCGGAGCCCTGAAGGGCCCGCTGCATGGCGGGGCCAACGAAGAAGTCCTGCAGATGCTGAAGGAGATTGGTGAGCCACGGCGGGTCCGATCGTACCTCGAAGAACAGCTCCGCGCGAAACGAAGGCTGATGGGCTTCGGTCACCGGGTGTACAAGGTCAAAGATCCCCGTGCGACAATCCTACAAGGTCTGTGCGAGCGACTCTTCAAAGAATGTGGCAGGTCACCGTTGTACGAGGTTGCCCTAGAAGTCGAGCGGGTTGCAGCAGAGTTGCTGAAGGGGAAAGGGATTTATCCCAACGTCGACTTCTACTCCGGCATCATCTACGACAAGTTGGGCATCGAGACCGATCTATTCACACCGGTATTCGCGATGGCTCGAGTGTCGGGATGGCTGGCCCATTGGCTTGAACAGCTTCGCGAGAACAAACTGTTCCGTCCGGACCAGATTTATTCCGGTGAGCATGGCAGGCCCTATGTGCCCATCGAGCAACGCTAATCGGATACTGAAAAATGCCACCAGCGTAAGAAGATCGTTATTTGGTTTGTTTAGTTTGTTTCCTTTGTTTGGTTGAACGAAACTAACCAGATGAACCAAATAAACCAGATAAACAAAACAAACCAAATAGACCAAATAAACAAGACAAACCATCCGTTCTCGCGGTTCGCGCGCCAGCCCCTTGACTCCGCGGCAGCCAGAGTTATCTGCTATTTCATACAGTGAAATCGGCGCGCGCCTCGAAGAGACAGCGAACAACAATGAGAAGGAGGTCTAGCATGACACTCGTACGGTGGGATCCGTTTCGTGAACTCGAAGACATGTCGGATCGGTTGAATCGGATGTTTAGCCGTCCCGCTCTGCCTCAGACGAACGGCAAGGAGACGATGGTCGTCGCCGACTGGGTGCCATCCGTGGACGTCAGTGAAACGGATGGGGACTACCAGATCAAGGCAGAGATCCCTGACGTGAAGAAAGAGGATGTGAAGGTGACACTAGAAGACGGCGTCCTCACGATCCAGGGTGAGCGGAAGCATGAGAAGGAAGAAAAAGGCAAAAAGTACCATCGGGTGGAGCGCTCCTATGGCCGCTTCGTCCGGAGTTTCACATTGCCCGATCTCGTCGATGAAGGGAAGGTGAAGGCGGAATTCAAGGATGGTGTCCTGAATCTCCAGCTGCCTAAATCCGAGAAGGTAAAGCCGAAAGCGATTGAAGTCACGGTCGGCTAATCGTCAACCGCCACATTCGGTCTGAATAGAGGCCCGCTCCGGCGGGCCTCTTCTTTTATAGCGGCTCAGGAACTCACCGTGCAGGATGCTCAAAAAGGCCAGACTTCTCACCCGCCCAACCCTGGCGCGCCGAGACGCGCCTTGTCCCAAGTAAGGCCGCAGCGAGTCACCCAATATGGTCCTTCCAAGCTTGCTCGTATACGTTTTCCCCACGATGGCTCGGATGAGTCCCCCACTGCGCGCAGCTTTCTCACCCGCCCACCCACTGGCACGCCGAAACGTGCCAGTAGCCCGGGCGAGGGTCTTCCGATTTCTCATGCCTATCTTGGAGGGAGTGGCCGAGGCTGCCCTTTACTGCGCGCATCGAACGAGCACCGTTTCACCGTGCGCGTTCTGCGAGCAAGAAGGGCACCTGGCCGCTCCCTCCCCTATCCTTCTTAGGCCGCGCGTTGCGCGAGCAAAGGGGACTCACCGGGCCATCCCTCACTGCTGGTGGACTTTTTCAGCATCCTGCTAATACTCTTGTGCAAGTAGGGGAGCTGAGTTTATCATGGCGCCCGCAACACCTTTGGACTTTTACACTGGAGTAGGGCGCATGAAGAAGATACCCACAACGGTAGCGACTCAGTCATCAGGCGCGACCAGAGTTGAACGCGATACGATGGGCGAGCTGGCCGTACCGGCCACTGCCTATTATGGTGTGCAAACTGCCCGCGCCATCGAGAACTTCCCGATTAGCTCGTTGCGATTTCCCCGCGCCATGATCCGGGCGATGGGGTTGATCAAACGTGCTGCCGCGACGGTCAATCAGTCGCTGGGCCTCCTCGACAAGAAACCGGCGGATGCGATCAACCAGGCAGCGACCGAAGTGGTCGAGGGGAATCTCGATGCCGAGTTCCCCGTGGACATTTTTCAAACCGGCTCCGGCACCTCGACGAACATGAACACCAACGAGGTGATCTCCAATCGTGCCACCGAGCTGTTAGGCGGAGCGCGAGGCAGCAAGCTGGTGCATCCAAACGATCACGTGAATCTGGGCCAATCCAGCAACGACGTGATTCCTACGGCGATTCATATTGCCGCCGGAGTGATGATGCACCAGCAGCTCATTCCCGCACTCACGCGCCTACACAAATCACTCGATCGTAAAGCCAAAGAGTTCGACAAGATCGTCAAGATCGGTCGCACCCATTTGCAGGATGCAACGCCTGTGCGACTGGGGCAGGAATTCGGCGGTTACGCGAGGCAGATTGAATTAGGCATTCAACGAGTCAAGCGCGCACAAGAAGCCCTGAGCGAAGTCGCGCTCGGCGGCACAGCAGTGGGCACAGGACTCAATTGCCATCCGAAGTTCTCAGCCAAGGTGCTGGCCATCATTTCGAAAGAGACCGGCTGCACGTTTACAGAAGCGAAGAACCACTTTGAGGCGCAGTCCACTCAGGATTCGTTGGTCGAAGCGAGCGGGGAGTTGAAGACCATCGCCGTGAGCCTCATGAAGATCGCCAACGACATTCGCTGGCTCGGCTCCGGCCCGCGCTGTGGGCTCGGGGAGATCAATCTGCCGGAAACACAACCAGGCTCGTCTATCATGCCGGGCAAAGTAAACCCGGTGATTGCCGAATCGGTGACGATGGTCTGCGCGCAGGTGATCGGAAACGATGTGACGGTCACAGTGGGAGGGCAGGCGGCCAATTTCGAACTGATCGTCATGCTGCCGGTGATGGCCTATAACCTATTACAATCCATTGAACTCCTCTCGACAGCTTCAACCAACTTCGCAGTCAAGTGTATCGACGGCATCAAAGCCAACGACGAGCGCTGCCGGAGCTTGATCGAGGAAAGTCTGGCCATGTGCACGGCCCTGGCACCCGAGATCGGCTACGAAGCCGCCGCGAAACTTGCCAAGGATGCCTACAAGTCAGGCAAGACCGTGCGCCAGATGGCCAAAGAACAAAAAGTTCTCTCTGAAAAGCGCCTCACCGAACTGCTCGACCCCTGGCGCATGACCGAACCAGGCGGGTCCGTAGGTAGCGCAGGGGGCTAGCCTACTGTATCAGCTGATCATTCTCTGGAAAGAGATAGGGTTCCTATGGTTCGTAAAGTAATATACGTAAGCTTTTCGCTGCCAATCGAGGCTCCCAACGATTTTTGAACCAACAAAAGCAATATATATGTAAAATTTTCCCAAAATGGTATTGACAGGCCTCTCTTATGAGGTTTAGATTGCCTCGCACCTGTTCCTACCTCAAAGACATACTGAGCGCGACTACCGGCGGAGGGATGATGCGATCTCGCACTGCTTCAGCAAATCATCCCTATCCATGCGGTATTCCTAACACACACCCGGTTCGGCAGATAATCGCATATCAATTATCTCTTCGTCTGCTCGATCCGAATCCTCACGTACAGACTTTCCAATCCTCCATCGCCGCATCATCTGAATGGTCTAGGTACATTCGCGCAGCAACACCGTTCGGGGCTGGCAGGCTGTGGACCAGCTTCTTCCGACAATACACCAATCTTGGACCACGAGCGAGCGTGAACGGGTTAGCGACACTGGAGGACCCTGCATCAGGAAGGGCAGAGTCCCAGAAGGGCCTGAGGTTGATTCAAATGGACGTGAAAAGTTGCCTGTCTCCAGAAGAGGATAACAATTTCAGATTCAACAGTTGGACGATTACTTTCAATAAGGGTCAGTATGAAATGTATTCGTGTACTGCCGCTGATTGCCGGGCTGCTGTGGCTATTTCAACAACAAAGGCGGCTATTCCCGGGAGCAATTAGGCGCAAGAGCATCTCTTCGAGCGGGTCTCGGTGGCCCGCGAAGGAGCGGCAAACGAGAATGTTTGAGCCAATTTCAACAATTTTGAGTTAAGAAAGGAGACGACACAATATGATTACGATGGATCCGGCGCATCGAAGAGCGAAGTCTGCCAAGATGGCCCAAGAAAGAGCGGAAGCCGAGGCGTTCCAGTCTGCTGCCGCGGCTGCTTCCGGGACCGGGTGGCAACCTCCGTTTGTAGGCCCGATTGTAACAGTACACGCGGTTTTGATGCACACGGGGAAGGTTTTGTTCATTGCAGGTTCGGTGACTGACCTGCGCATTTTCGAGCAAGTGTGCCCTAATGATCACACTACGGAGGAAACTAGCTGTCCGGCCGATCCTAACGACACGAACGTCTGTCCTCCTTGGGGACTCACCGACTCTGCTACGGTGTGGGATCCTGTGAAAAACACGTTTTCCCGACCGGGGCCGGAGATTCCACTGGATAATTCAGGGAAGCCTCTTGATCTTTTCTGCGTCGGCCATTCCGTTCTGCCGGATGGCAGGGTGTTAGCCGCGGGTGGAACCTCCGGATACGCTCCTGACCGAGGGTTGAGCACCACAGTCATCTTTGACCCGATGTCGGAGAAATTCACAAAAATTGCATCAATGAACAGTGGCCGCTGGTATCCCACATTCGTTACGCTCGGCAGCGGGCGGGTATTTTGCGCGAGCGGCATAAATAACCAAGGCAACGATGTAGATTTCAACCCGGAAGTCTTTTCCAGCGTGGGATGGACTTCGTTTTCATACCCAACACGCAAATTTCCGACCTATCCTCAGATGTTTCTTCTGGAAAATGGCTCGATATTTTACTCAGGTGGATCATTTAATCAAAATGCCGTGGTCAAGCCGTGTATACTGACTTTGCCTGATTCATTCTCGCAACCAATTCGGGAGGTGGATGTGCCGGGGTTGTATGCGAATCCACACAACCTTGACCCGGATAACCCTGCCGATCAACGCAACCACGCCACAAGCGTATTGTTACCACCAGCCCAAGACCAACGAGTCATGATCGTGGGCGGTGGAAATCGGTTCCTTTACGGCGGTTCGACCACTGACACCGTGTATATCGTCGATCTGAAGGATCGTTTCCCAGTCTATGGACGAGTGCGATCGTTGAGTGTCCCCAGGATGCATGTCAATGGGGTAATTTTGCCAAATCGGACGGTCTTCGTTTGCAATGGCAGTATAGTTGGCGAAGATACGAGCACGGGGTTGCTCCAGGCCGAAATCTTTGATCCGGCGACAAATACTTGGACCCTTGCGGAGGCGCAGACAGTGCCACACGGCTATCACTCGATGGCAATCCTGCTGCCTGATGGCAGCATAGCAACAGGCGGCGGAACTCCTACGGTCGCCTGTAATGAAATCCGTATGCAGATCTACAGGCCAGCGTATATGTCGGCCTCTCGGCCGCAAATACAAGAGATTCCGAAAAAAATCCGTTATGGCAAGTCATTTCACATACGAACAGATCAAGCCCGGAACATCAAATGGGTCAATCTGATGAGACCGACCGCCACAACTCATAGTCACGATATGGAACAACGTCTCGTAGATCTTCCCATCACGTCGAAAAGCAGGTCATCCCTTACGGTGTCCGTTACGTCGAATCCAAACTTGGCGCCCCCAGGGTGGTACATGCTGACGATCACGGATACGAACAATATCCCGTCAGTTGCCAGTTGGGTTCACTTAACCGGCAAGACGGTACATGGTGACGATCACGAAGACTAGCACTGTCCCGTCATTTGGCAGTTGGATTCAACTAACCGCTTGAGGGACACACATACGGAGGAGCAGCTATGAAATTATCGCGTCGACAATTTAGCAAGTCCATAATCGCCGGTACTTTAGCCAGCGGCCTAAGCGGCCTAACCGGCCTAACCGGCCTCAGAGATCTGTTTGCACAGTCTCCGAAGCCAGCACAAGCCAACGGCCTAAGCGGCCCAAGCGATCTGTTGGCGCAGTCTGAGCGCCGAAAACACGACGCTACCCTCGTTGGTATTGAACACGGTCCTATTGTTTCTAATTCGGGCTCTCACCTCAATCCGCATTCAGACGCTATTGAAGACTACAAAAGGCTGCCATCTAGTGATACGCCCGCTAGCGCACTTCAAGGACTAACCGTGCAACATCTAAATACTCGCACACTAATCAGCAAACGCACGGTTATCGACGAACCACTGCTATATCCGAGCGATCGTATCTCGGGCGTCACTTACTTGGGGGATGGCACTCTGCTGGTGGTGATTAATCCTGACGCCGGAAGCGCGAAGGGGGCCGAGCCATCCAGGCTTCTGCTGCTAAACAATAAGAAGAGCTCCGACGGATGGGAAATCTCCGGACCAGTGTATGTGTCAAACTTGAGCAAGGACCAGAGTCTGGATAGTCTGTGCTTGTTACGCAGTGGAATACTGATTGGGATGGTAACGAAGAAGGACGGGACCGGACCCGCTCACGTAGTAGAGGTAAACCCGGGGACTGGTGCTGTCAGCTTTTCGAATCTGGTCAGTTTACCTGCGGACCGGCGGTTTAGTGCCCTCGCTGAAGCTTCCAACGGGGAGCTTTATACAAGTGTCTTCCGGAGTAATGGCACG
The DNA here is from genome assembly GCA_023717605.1 of Pyrinomonadaceae bacterium. GTDB lineage: Bacteria > Acidobacteriota > Blastocatellia > Pyrinomonadales > Pyrinomonadaceae > PSRF01. The sequence continues at coordinate 2,758 of JAMQPH010000487.1, read as the reverse complement.
ACAGAGCTGTGGACCCTGGATATGACAAACAGTACTGCCATATTTCTGATAGGCTTGACTAGTTTAAGCGGCTGTTCCAGCAAAACTTGCACAAACGTACCCGAGATTACACCATGGTACCATGGACTTCAAAGCCTGATCGTCACACCATCCGGTCAACTCCTCGCACATGGTAATCTCGAATATTTTTTACCAGACTCCCTTTATGCTATTAACCTAGGCACGGGGTTTATGACAGAGATTGATAGTTACCCGGTTGCACGAGTTGCGCTGAGCAAGCAGGCAGGATGAGATGACGAATTGGATTAATGGCCTCTGAAGGGGTAGGCCCTGGCTGTCCTAGTCCTTGTGTAGGGCCTGAGGCATCGGATTTTACATGGCAGGCACGACGTCGGATGCGTCGTGCCTGCCGGTCGATTGTTTTGCCCCAATTAAAATGGAGAGTCCTACCGTTAAGCTAATCTTTCTCCTATCACTCCTCAGGTTTTTTCGCCAAAATTAGAGGGGAAGGGCCTGGGTTCTCCAGCGGGCGTGGGTTTTCGAAGCCCGCGTCTCGCAGCCATCCGCCGATCTCGCCAAATGAAAACGTGTCGCCTTCCTCGGTCTGCACCAGCATATTCACGGCCCACATCAGAGCTAACGGAGGACCGGTGCGGTCCTCGTTCACCAGAAAATCGGCGATCGCGATGATCCCGCCCGGAGCCAAGGCCGCAAAAGCCCTCTTTAGTAGAGCTTGACTCCGAGTTGCGCCTTCGGTGTGCAGGATATGCCCCAGGATCGAGATGTCGTGCCCCACGCCGAAATCCGCGGATAGCAGATCCCCCGCGACAAACTGGAACCGGTGCAAAAGGCCACAGCGCCTCGCCACTGTTTTGGTTATTTCAAGCACGCTCGGCCAGTCCACCGCGGTCACCGTGACGCGCGGGGATTCTCGCGCCAGGGCGATTCCCCAAACACCGGAACCAGCGGCTAAGTCCAGCACGCGAACCGGCTTCTCCTTGTGGGCGATGCCTAGCGCTTCCGCCAGTGTCCGCGCCGCGCGGTAGTTGGTCGCGAAGAGAGCCTCGACGAAGCCTTTGAAGTACTCGCCGCCGTGCTGCTCCAAGTTCACAGGCGCGGCCGGTTTGCCGGCGCGAACCACGTCGTTTATATCCAGCCACATGCGCCAACGTCCGGTTTCAGCAGCAGTAGCGCGCCATTTGACCTGCACGTCACCGAACAGGGCACCGAGAAACTGGGGCTTGCCCCTAACCAGAAAGGCTGCGCTTTCGGGCGTCAGCGCATATCGCCCGGCGTCGTCCTTCCTAAGAAGCTTAAGACCGATCAGCGCATTCATCACGGCACGGATGCCGCGCAGGGACGCGCCGGATTCGGACGCCACCTGTTCAAGGGTTTTCGGCCCTTGCTCCAGCAAATCGAAAACGCGATGCTGGACCGCCGCTCCAACGATCAGGGGCGCAAACCCCGACGCCAACTGAATCAGCTTTTCAGGTGTCGGCTTCTCGGGCGTCGCTCCCGTCCCGGGCGCGTTCATCAATCGTCTCCTCGGTTGCTTTTATGCCGGGCTTGTTGCCTGACCCGGAAGGCGGCTGACTCCCAGCGCACCCTGCGGCTCTGAGACCGGTTATGTCAAGCGTTTAAAGAATCGTATTCGTATTTACTGAAAACCGCAAAGAGGTTTCAGCTCTGTAATGCCTGCCACAGGGTAGAGCGGTTGACATTCAGCAGGGCGGCAACTTCGCCGGATGGTTTGCCGTGGTTTAGGAGTTGGTGGGCGTGGTCAAGTGGGGAGGCGGATAGTTTCGGTTTGGCTCCAATTCACCCTGCGCCGCCGCGCCGCCTGTTGCCCGGCCTTGGTGCGTTCCACAATCAACCAGCGTTCCAGTTCAGCGAGTAACGCCACCATATGCAGCATGGCTTTTCCCAGCAGGTGGGTCGTGTCTATCTGCTCGGTCAGGCTCTGAAACTATACGCCTCTTGTTGGTGAGGTCGTGCAGGGTGTTCACCACATCGCGCACGCTGCGGCCGAGTCGGTCTAGCTTCCAGACTGTCAGCGTGTCGCCGTGTTCCAATTGCTTCAAGCATCGTTGCAGGGCAGGGCGGCTAAGGGTCGCGCCGCTCTTGCCTTCATCAACAAAGGTTGATGACGGTGGTGTCCGCTAGGAACTGGAAGGTCAAGCGCAAGATCGCGTTGCCGGAGTTCCTCAGTTCGACAATAAATAAGCTTTTTCTTCTCTCAATCGCGCGCTTTCACGATGGAGAATAGATGGAGAATAATTGTTCTCTTTGTTGTGCTAAGCGTGCATACTCAGCTTTGACACCATAAAAGCCCCTATGCTAAAGTCCGCGGAACTGTTCAGGTTCTAGGTTTTTCTCTGTCGATTCGCCCAGAGAACAAGGCATGAGCGCGACGACATCACACGTGATTATTGTGGCCGGAGCCGGACCAGCCGGAATGTCCGTGGCGAGTTCGCTCGCAAAGGCAGGCCATGACGTCATTATCCTGAATCGTGACATCAAGTTCGGCGGATTGGCTGAATATGGGATTTTCCCCTCGAAGTTGAAGTTGCGTGGTGGTCTCAAAAAGCAGTACTGGGAGTTGCTGGAGCGACCTAATGTCCACTATTTCGGCAATGTCTCAATCGGCAACGGCAAAGATCTTACCGTCGAAGAGGTCCGCAACCTTGGGGCGAGCGCGGTCGTGTTTTCTATCGGCGCGCAAGGGACCAAGGCGATCGGCGTGGAAGGGGACTCGGCC
>JAMQPH010000470.1 GCA_023717605.1 Pyrinomonadaceae bacterium | reverse complement strand
CTGGGCCGCCAATTTCTTTGAATAGCTGGTAACGATGCCTGTCAGTGTGACAACACCATCAGAGACGTCCACCGCAAGCCGAGCCAAGCCCAACCTAGAGTCCCATTTCAATTCCTCCGACACTTCTGATCTAAGCTCGCTGTCGCTCTTCCTGTTCATAATCTTGCTCCTGGCGCGTAAGCGCGCCGCTCCTTACCTATTCGATTGCCTGCCCTTCATACTACGTGGAGCAATAGACATGCCGTTGTCGAAGGGCCAAAAGAGCCAAGACTGTGGGGTCAGCTCCCTCTGAGCGTGGGAAGTTCCCCATCTGGTTGAGAGAAAACTCGCTACCGTTAACACGGCAATGGAGAGAAACAGGCGCTAAGGTAACTAAATAGCAGATCGCGCCAGCCAGGCGAGCTAGCAATCACCAGGCACATGAGTTGCGGCTACTTTAGGGATTCGTTAGGTAAGGCGATTGGGGTCCTTCGTGACAATCGAGGCAGCCCAGCGAAGCATTAATTTATGGCTAACAACCGTTTATTCGAATTAAAGTTTGTAGCCGAGAGTAGTTGCCGTCTATGCAGCGTGAAAAGTCTTGTTCAGCGGAGTTGATCGAGCGGCGCAACGTATCGGATGCTCTGGCCATTTTTCGGTTTCACACAGCGGACCAGCTCTTCTTCACTGCGGGTCAGTACGCAACCATTGCCATCGAAACCGATGGAGATTTGCTCGAACGTCCCTACTCGATCGTCTCGTCCCCATACGAACGATTCCTCGAGTTCTTTGTGGAACTGGTACCTGGCGGCCTTCTTACACCCAAGCTTTGGGATATGAGCTTAGGTTCCAGCATTCTGGTCCGCCGACGTATCGTGGGCCAATTCACGTTGGATCGTGCCGTTAACCGACACCTGATGATGGCCACCGTCACCGGAGTAGCGCCTTTTGTCAGCATGCTGAGAACTCAGCGGATAGATAGAGAGCGCGGCGTCGCGTCCAGCGATCAGCTTGTAGTCATCCACGGCGCGAGTCGTTCTGCCGAGTTTGGTCCATATCTTAGTGAACTCGAAACGTTGTCACGGGACGGATGGCTGGAGTACATTCCAACCATCAGCCGGCCTTGGGAAGAGCTGGGTTGGCTGGGCGAGACCGGTCGAGTCGAGGATGTGGTGCGCAAGCATGCGGACCGACTAGGCTATAATCACACCAACTCGGTCGCCTATGCCTGCGGTCATCCTCAGATGATTCAGAAGGTCAAAGAGATACTCTTGCGGGCTCGTTTTCCAAAAGGGCAAATCAGAGAGGAAGACTACTTTGTGCTGCATGACTCAAAGGAGCGATCGAAGCGCTGTGCGCCACATGGCCTCGGCAACTCTTCATCCACCTCCGGCGATAGAAATTAACTCCGTGCTAATAGTGTCTCTCGAAACTTGTGGGGTTGCGCTTTGAATTACGTTTGCGGAGGCCTAACAACACAATGAGCGCAATGATCGGCACTAGCCACCAAAACAGTCGCGTTCCACCAAACAACCATTCCACAATTTTCTGCTTTCCGGACCGTGAAGGTGAGTTAGTTTTATTATTCGAACTGCTCTCCAGGTTAAGTCTGGTTTGGAGCAGAACGGCGTTGAGGTTGGTTAGCGCTTCACCCTCAACAAGGTTACGCTTTTGCTTGCTAAACGATCCACCCAGGGCATCAGCGCGAGAGCGATTCGTATAAAGCAGATAGGAATCAGAAGTCGTGCTGGTTATCGGAATGTTGAGCAACGCGGTCACGGCCAGTGCAGAATCAAAGTAGTGGTTGGCGTAAAGCTGCTTCGAGACAACTAAAAGTTGCGGCATACCGCCAGTCCGGCGTGTGTAGGTCGTAACGTGGGTGATAATAGTAACCGGCTTCAGACCGAACTTGATTTTGGTCCAGTTGATCGTGTTTTCGACGTTTGTTAATTCAGGCTTGGGAAAGGTTTTCAGGTAGTGGGTCAGCTCTGGAGCGAAGTCATTGATATAAAGCGACGCATCGAGCAGCGAACGGTGTTCGTCCTCAAGGCGAACTCCGCGGGATTGATCATGGTACTCGATGAGGGCTGCATCTCCACGGGCAAGATAATCTCTCACGTAGTCCAAGAGCATCTGGCGAAACAACAAGGTCACTTGAGACCGGTGGCCGGGTGCAGTCCAATCCACTTCCTTGTGAAGGCGCTCGATCATGGCGGCAGACATTTTCAGCTTGCAGTCGCCAACCACACACGTCTTCAGATCCTCCAGGTCGCGATCGTTCAGAGTCAGTGCTTGCAGGTCTTGAAGAGATGGTGGACTACTGAACTTGCCGATCTCCAAAATGGACTTGCGGTTCAGCTGAGTCATACTCTGCTGAAATGCCTGCAGACCTTCCGCCAGCGGAACTTGCAGCCGCATGAGGCCACAGACCGCCACTTCTCGCTTGTCCTTCACTGGCAACAGCTTGACGACCAATTCCCCTCGTTCAAGGGTCGAGAAGTCATCTCCCGTAAAGTTCGCCTGATCGCGTAAGACGTTTCGGAACTCCTGGACGGAAGTTTGGCCCAGCGAAGTGATCGCTCCAAACCAGATGAGGATTAGGATCGCCACGAATCGAAGAAGGTGATGATCGTTACGTAGTACGGATCGTCTCTGTTTCGCCAAATCCAGCATGCGAGTGTCTTAATTACAAAAGAGAAATCATTAGGCCAAATGCTTCCAAGTCGTTTGCTTTCAATCTCGCGGTTTTGTTTCGCAAATGTCGTACCTCAGCGCCCATTATTTAGCCCATTACTTTTTGCAGTTGACTGGCGGCGAACTGTTATGGGATTTACTCCATCGGACTTCAGCCATCGTCCCTTCAATTACACTCCATTCGAGGTTGCCTGGGCACCGTAGCAGGTGCGCCGAGGGCGCTTTTACTCACATTCGTGCAAAACTCTGCGCAAAATCGACCACCGCATACGCAGTTTCTGGCATTTGCCAACATTCCGGCCCGGCATAACGGTTGCCCAAATGGAGTGTTCACAATTTTTGAAGTGCTGGAGTTCTGCCAAGCCCTTACCGGCATCGCTCCATCAACAAAGGAGAAAAATGGAAAGCAAAGCAGTAGAAAACGTAACCGACGCCGCAATTAACTTAGCGCACTTAACGCACGAGGTGTCGAAAGCAAAAGTGCCAATTGATGACGTCCTTGAAGACGGTAAGCGGAAAGCACAGCGAATGGTGAAACGTGGCTTCGTCGCGGCGAAAGATTGTGTCGAGGACACGACATATTTCATCAAACGGTATCCCTGGCAATCAGTTGGGGCCGCCCTCGGACTGGGCGCTGCTATTGGAGTCTTGGCAGGTTGGTTGACCACGCGAAGCTGCGCAATGAGTCGGCAAAGCTGAGTGTTGCGGTTTTCAGCGCCGTAGTGCCGTTTCTATATGAGTACCTCGTCTTGCAGTGCGGCAAGTTGAGCTCGGTGAAGTACTGACTTCAAGGCGCAGAAACATTCAGCCTGTCTCAGCCTCACCTATACCACTGTTTCGTGGTGGCGTTCAGGCCTGACTACGTTGTTTATTGGCGCCACTGCGGTCCGCTCTCGCCCATGCCGCAGGTCTGGTTTTGAAAACGCTGTTCGAGTGAGGCTCGTTGCAAACGTTTCGAGCCACGAAAAGCGGCATGAGTGCCAGGGCGGCCAGCATGACGTAGTAGACAGTGCCTGAAATGGAATCCCGAGTCGCGAAATACTCACTGATGGATATCCCGCGAAGCCATAGCACAAGCGTAAACTCAGGAATCAGCAAAAGTGTTAGTGCTAAGCATCCCATGCCGATCCGACTAAAACACTCTGCCGGAACGACAAAGCGTCTGGCCGACCACCGCGCTGAACAAAAGGAGATGACCAGCATGATAGGCGATTCCATGAGTTCAGCAGTTTCTCGCGCCGAAGTGCGGTACCACCCAAAGAGTGCGAATAGTTCCCAACACGAACCCCGCCCCGAAGACGAGAGCGAAATAGACTAGGCCTGCCTGGATGGCCATGATCGGATCAAGGCTCAAAGTCGGCTCGTCGTACAACATGATCTGCGGCCATCCAATCATCGCGCGGGCAATCTCAAGCCGGCGCTTCATCCCGCCTGAAAGCTCTGCGGGAAGCTTGTCCTCTTCCCCCTTAAGACCAACAAACTGCAACACTTCGCCTACAGCTTTTTCAATTTCCTTCTCCGTCCAGCCGTGTTCTTCCAATCGATAGCCAGCGTTTTCGTAGACCGTGAGACCGCTGAAGAGTGAGTCCTCCTGAAAGACTATTCCCATCAGACCACCGCGTATCCCGAGGAGTTCCGACTCATCCAGGGTCTCGATTTCGCGACCGTTAATGAAAATCTGCCCCGCATCCGGTTTAAGTAAGCTATTGCCAGGCGCAAAAGTAGGGATTTGCCTGAACCGGAAACACCGGTTAAAAAGATCATCTCGCCCAAATCCAGTTCGAGGTTAATGTCAACCAGGGCCGGCTGATCATCAAAGCTCAGGAAGACGTTGCGAAACTCAATTGCCGGCGACTTATCGTTATCTGTGGGACTGATGGTTAATGATTACAACTCGCCGTTTTCCCAAGCTCCGTTTGAACGCCCGTTGCTACGACCGCTGATAAAGCTTCCCCGGAAAGCACCATTGAGCCAAGATAAACCATTGACTGACGCCGAGCTAATGTAGCGTTTGTGGCCACAGGAAAACTTCGCTTCTCGATGGCAGTACTCTTTCCACTCAGAGCCGACTCTTGCACTTGCAGTTCTTTGGTTTCAATGAGACGTGCGTCAGCCGGCACACAGTCTCCAGCGCCAAGGATGACAATGTCACCAGGCACAAGCTCTTCGGCCTTTATGTTGCTCTCCTGCCCTGCCCGTCTCACCCGAACACTGGCTCGCGTCGCATACTCCATTGCATCAAGCGCTCGAGCAGCCTTCAAAACATAGACGGCCTACAATCGCGCTCATTACCACGACTACGAGGATCGAAAAGGCCTCAATATTGTCGCTCACAGCAGAATTCAGAATAGCGGCTGTCAACAGAAAACCAATAATTGTACTGAAAGACAGCAAGACGAGTGTTCCGGTTATGCGCTGGGATCCAACTGCCTCACAATTATTTAGTCCATATCGGAGCCGACGAGTCATACATACGACGCTTCCGGTGCGTGCCAGTTCCGCTCGCCGTTCACGCGACGGTTCAGGTGGCTGGCCACTGCTGTTTGAGCTTCGTTTCGGTGAACCGCTGTTTGGGAAATCATGCAGAAAGTAACGCAGCGGCTGGTAAGAGAATTTCTACGTATCAGTTGATCAGAAAATATTAACCGGTTCCTCTGGCCGAAAGATGTCAAAAGCGAATTGCTTAGACGGAGCGCCTCAGACCCTCGCCTGCGCGCCTCCAGGTTCGAGGCTGCCACGAAGTCTCGCGATGTCGCGCTGCGGCGGGGCGCCGAACAGCTTCTTGTAGTCACGGCTGAAGTAAGCCGGATCTTCATAACCCACGCGGTGCCCCGCGCTCGCCGCGTCCAATTCTTCGCCGAGCATCAGCCGTCGCGCCTCCTGCAGCCGGATCTGCTTCTGGAACTGCAGGGGGCTCATCGAGGTGACGGACTTGAAGTGGTGGTGGAAGCCCGAGACACTCATCCCCAGCTCGCGCGCGATCTCCTCGATCTTGAGCGGCTCGTTGTAGTGCTCGCGCACACGCCCAATCGCCCTCGAGATGCGGCGGGTCTCCCCTCCCGAAGAAGCCATGCAGTGGCCAAGGCGCGCGCCCTCCCCACCAGCCAACAGCCGGTAGACGATCTCACGCTTGATGAGCGGCGCAAGTATCCTTTGCTCGCCGGGCTTATCGGCAAGCCGGATAAGCCGGACGACCGCGTCGAGCAGGTCTGCGTCTACGGGGTTAACTCCAATCGCCTTGACGCTCGCGTCGCCTTTCCGGGTGTCGGCGCCGGCTTCCATCATGACTGAGGTGACGAGGGCCGGAGCGAGGTCCCGCCTCAGGCCGAAATAGGGCTTCTCTCTCGACGCCTCCTCAACCCGAAAGATGACCGGCAGGTCTACCGTGAATAGGAGGTAATGCCCTGGGTCGTACCGGAGGATTTCTTCCCCTACTAACACCTGCTTGCCGCCCTGGGCGACGAAGCAGAAGGCGGGCTGGAACAGGGCGAGCGGTGATTCCATTGGCTTATTCACGCGGGCCAGGAAGAGGCCCTCTAACGCCTCGATCCATCCGTCCTCGGGAAGGGCGCGCGCCATCCGCTCCAGCAACTCCTCCCTGTTACTTTGTACCCACTGCTCATCGCGCTTAGCTTCTGTACGATTCATGAATTTATCTTATCCCATTCTTTCCCTCGCGGCACACCGGACGAAGAATTTTTGCAGGAACGTACAATTATTCTCGACTATCGTCATACCGCTGTGTGTTTAGGCACCTTTAGAATCCTACTAATTCAGTAGGACACACAAAATCACCGCTCGCGAGACTGAATGGTGCTTGGAGAAAGCGAATATGAGCGCGGCGTTGGGGGCATCAAGGGAGATGGGAGTAAATCATGAAAAATGCGGTGTTGAATAACGGCATGGAGATGCCGAAGAAAATGGAAGAAAAGACCGTACGAGCAAATCTCTGGTTAGTGGCCCTACTCCTCCTTGCAATGTCCTGTTCGGTCCTGGCGCAATCCAACAGGCCCGCTCCGGCCGTTCCAGCAGCTACAGATGTATTCACGCTGAACGATCAGGCTAATACTCTCGACAAATCAGAACAGCACGAGATAGCAATAGAGCTTCTCAAGCGCGCTGTTCGCCTTGCGCCGGAGTCGGCCGCCACCCTCAGAAATCTCGGTGTTGTGTATTTGAATGCGAATCAGCCTCTGTTAGCAATCAAAGCTTTTGAACAATCACTGCTTCTGAAAGCCAATGAGGCGGAAACCTATTTTGACCTCGGCCTAGGGTACCTGGGATGCGGAAAGTATGAGGCTGCTGTTGAAGCACTGAAAAGAGCGAACCAACTGACTCCCGACTCTAGCGGTGCAAAATACAACGCCCTCGGTAGCGCCTATGCACATTTAGGCCGTACTGAAGACGCTTTCGCTGCCCTGCGCGAGGCAGTAAAACTCAACCCGGATTTCGCAGCCGCTCACGCGAATCTCGGCATGCTCCAATTGACTGCAGGGCAACGAACAGAGGCCTCGAACTCTCTGGAGAAAGCTGCGCGACTAGCGCCCAATCCTACCGAGGCGCACTTTGCCTTTGGGTGTCCTTTCCCTGATTCGACACGATCGGACAAGCGCGCTGACCCAATACAGTTTGCTTAAGAATCTATCACCAGAGCTGGCGAACCTCCTCTATCACACAATCTACGATGGGGCTTATGTAGTTGAGCTTACGCCGAAATAGGTTTCGTTGAATAGAATTCTCTATTTGAATGGTGTTTGGAGAAAGTGAGCGAGCGCGGCCGTTGCGAATTGACGGAGACGAAAGGAGATCATGAAAACTGTTTTGTTGAATAACGGCGTCGTATGAAAAATGTAGTTTTGAACAACAGTGTGGAGATGCCGATCCTGGGCTTCGGTGTTTTCCAGATCGATGATCCGGCGGAATGCGAACGCAGCGTGCGGGATGCAATCGATGTCGGTTATCGCCTCATCGACACCGCCGCGTCGTATCAGAATGAGGAGTCGGTCGGCAATGCTATCAAGACGAGCGGCGTCCAGCGCAAAGAGCTCTTCGTAACTACCAAGCTGTGGATCGCGGATACGGGATACGAGAAGACAAAGACCGCTTTCGACCGCTCAATGAAACGCCTTCAGCTCGACTATCTCGACCTTTATCTTATCCATCAGCCCTACGGTGACGTTTACGGCGCGTGGCGGGCGATGGAGGAGCTGTATCGTGAGGGCCGTATCAGAGCGATCGGGGTCAGCAACTTTCATCCAGACCGCGTAATGGATTTCATCGTTCATCACGAGGTTGTGCCAGCCGTCAACCAGATCGAAACACACCCTTTCCATCAGCAAGTTGAAACACAGAAGTTTCTCAAAGAAAACAACATCCAGATCGAATCCTGGGGTCCGTTCGCCGAGGGCAAGAACAATATCTTCCATAACGAAGTCCTCGTATCGGTTGCAGAAAAGCACGGTAAGACGGTCGCTCAGGTCATTCTCAGGTGGCTGACACAGCGAGACATCGTCGTGATTCCAAAGTCCGTGCGCAAGGAACGAATGGCGGAGAACTTCAACATATTTGATTTTGATCTGGACGTGTCCGATATGGAGTTGATAGCCACGTTGGAGACCGGCGAGAGCCTTTTCTTCGACCATCGCGATCCGGCAATGGTTAAATTCCTCAGCGAGGCTGCGCGGAATACCTGATTCGCCACGTGAAGAGATTACGGTATGAGATTTACAAGAAACTTTCCGCTCACGATAGCGATTGCGGTCTGTTTTCTCGGATGCTCCAACGCGCAGCAATCTGAGAGGGATGCGAAGGTCTCACAGCCAGAACGGAAGGTCCTTATCGTCTTTCTATCGCGAAGGAGTTGTGCCCTGACAGCACGATCCTGGAGGGCTTTGTAACAACGGGCGGTATCGAACGAGACGGAGTGTATTTGGTTATCAAGGATGCCAGGGCCAAGGAAGTTCAAAACGAAGTTAGGGATTGGCCAAGGCGCCTAAAAGTTGTGCAGTGAAAACTGCGTGAGGGCAAAGGTATGGAAACAAAGAATAAAAACGAGCAACACGAAGCGCTCGACCGACGGAATTTCATCGCGAAGACAATCCGCGCAGGCGCAGGTATGGCTGCGATCACAGCTTTGCCCGGAAATGGTAACGCTCAGAAGATCCGAGAGGGCAAAACGCCTGCGGGAACAAACAAACCGGGATTCCGGAAGCTCGGAACGCTAGAGGTTTCATCGGTCGGCCTCGGCGTCCAGAACATGAGTCGCACATACCAGACGACGATCCCGACGCGGACCGAGATGCACAACATCATCCGAACAGCCTACGAGCACGGCGTCACATTCTTCGACGCGGCCGAGGCGTACGGCCCGCATGAGGTAGAGCGCATTCTCGGTGAAGGCATTGCGCCGTTTCGGAACAAGGTTGTCATCACGTCGAAGTTTGGATGGAACATCGACCTTGAGACCGGTCAGCGGCTTCCGGGTTTAAATAGCAAACCGGACCACATCAAGCTCGCCGTCGAGGGAATGCTCAAGCGTCTCCGCACAGACCGCATCGACCTGCTCTACCAGCACCGGGTCGATCCCGAAGTCCCGATCGAGGACGTCGCCGGAGCGATCAAGGACCTCATGGCCCAAGGAAAGGTTCTGCACTGGGGCCTATCCGAGATGGGGCTTAATACGTTGCGGCGCGCGCATGCGGCGCTGCCCGTCACGGCCGTCCAGAACGAATACTCCATGCTATGGCGCGGGCCTGAGAAGGAAGTGATCCCGACTTGCGAGAAGCTCGGAATCGGCTTCGTGCCGTGGAGTCCCCTCGGCGTGCAGTTCCTAAGCGGCGGGATTGACGCGAATACGCGGTTCGCGCCTGGTGACATTCGCGGGGTTGAGTCGCGGTTCTCGCCGGAGAATCTTTCCCACAACCTGGCGCTTGTGGATCTTGTTAAGAACTGGGCCAAACGGAAGCAGGCCACTCCCTCTCAGATCGCGCTGGCATGGCTAATGGCGCAAAAGCCATGGATCGTGCCGATCCCTGGCACGACACAGATGGCGCACATGCTGGAGAACAGCGGCGCGGCCGCCGTTCGATTTACTCCCGCCGAACTCACTGAGCTGAACACGGCTGTAAGGGCGATCGAGATCCGCGGGCAGCGTCTGCCAGACCCAGTACTTGTCTTCTCGGCCGTCGAGGCGCCGCCGAAAAAGTGAAGGTTCGCTACATACACTGTCAGATTCAGTCCTGACTATTACACAATCACAGGAGAAATCATGCAAAAACAGAAACCTGTAAAGAACAACTTGATAGAAATCATGAAAACAACTCTTATCGCATTGTGCCTGTTTTTCGCAGGCCTGCAGCTATCGCATGCTCAAGCTAAATTACCAAATTCAGCAACCACAACCTTTACAAAAGAGGAACAGGAAATCCTTGATCTTTCAAAAACCAAATGGACATGGATGTCAGACAAAAATGTAGAGTCTTTAAATGGCCTTTTTAAAGAGAACTCTGTTTTTGTGCATATGGGGGGAAGCTGGGGGAAAAAACAGGAGTTAGATATCATTAAAGGTGGCATGATCTGGTATAAGAAAGCTGAAATCTACTCTGCTTCAGTGAATATCTTTGGTAATACCGCGATCTTGTTAAACGACATTGACTTGGTGGCAATGTAAGGGTTTCCTCACGGGAAAGATCGATGAAAGCACTACGTTCGACAAATCCGACTTTCGCAACATCGTTCCTCGCTTTACGCCTGAGGCACGCGCTACGAATCAGGCGCTGGTTGATCTGCTGAAATCGATCGGAGAGC
>JAMQPH010000449.1 GCA_023717605.1 Pyrinomonadaceae bacterium | reverse complement strand
CGCCCCATCGCTTTGTAAGGCGGCCTGCCCCCCGACGATGGGGCGCCCACGGAGGGACGCCCCTACAATCTACACAGCCAGCGCTATCTGTTTCGATCACCACGTATTGAACACTTGGATTACGAAGTGTACGCGGCGCTTTGCGCGAGCTTCCGGGTGCTACGTGCTTGGAAGCTTCATAATGTAGTTTCGCACCTCAGTGAGATCAACAGGCGTTACGACTTCGGTTTGGTTGTGGCTGATAGACGTCGCAGAACCCGGCTCCGGCCCGCGAAAAGTTTTCCGGTGAATGACGGCAGGGATCGAGCGATCAATGAGAATTAACTCGCAGACTTCTCTGTAAGCACTGACACCACCTGAACCTTCCACTACTTTATAGGAGCCCGCCGCTTCCTTCGAGTAATTCAACACCACCACCGTTCCGACCTGCTCAGGCGTTTGCGCCAGCAGTTCTTTGGCTCTGTCCGACGGCCAGTAATAAGGTTCTTGCGTCATCGACAACGAGGGCATGTCTGGCTTTCTTGTGACGACCAGCAGCCGGCCTTTGATGTAAGGTTGATCCGTGAGTTGCTCGCGCGGCGGTATTTGGGAAAATTCTTCGAGACGCGCCTGCAGGCGGTCGAGATCTTGTAGCGCCGAATTGCCGCCAAAGAGCTGGCAGCCGGCGCAGAAGAGAGCGAGCAAGACTGCCCCGGAGTTGCGAGCCATGAAGCGCGAGGTTGAAACGTTGGCGTTCATGTTATTCCCCCTTACGCGGTGTATCCTCTAAGCATCCCCGCGGCCGACTTTTTACCGCTATCTACTGCAATAATCAATAACTATTTGCTGGATGGTATTTGGTAGGTCTCGGTCATTTCCTCCTCGGCTGGAAAAAGAAACCGGTAGCCAATCAATGGACAGGATTCAGGAAGATATTGCCAACTTAACCGGCGCGGGCGGTCGGCTGGAGCAGCCTGTTTTTCAGTTTGCGAAACAGCACGCACCTCGTCATCGACAATGCGGGCCACGAAAGCATGCCGCCCTTGGTTGCGCCGACCGATTTCTCCTAGTGTTGCATGATTCTTAGCTGTCAAAAGAAGAAACAAGCGGCCCGTCGCGCGCGTATGACCTTACTAATATGTCTATGACGCAGGCCAACGAACTCCCTTCTCAGCAGATCGATAAGATCAACGGAGAAGCCGACGGTCCGACTCCCCGAAAGTACCTCCGGGTGTGGCCCGGCGTGGTCATTGTGATTGTGCAGTGGCTCGCGTGGCTCGCCGTCCCTTTCTTTCTGCCCGACTACATTCTCTACGCACTGTTGGGTACAGCCTCTTGCGCGTTGGCTATCATTTTGTGGTGGTTGTTCCTCAGCCGCGCGCCCTGGTACGAGCGCCTGGGTGCCCTCGTCCTGATTGTCCTCGCGGTGATCGGAACAAAGCGTATTGTCCACGTGTCGATTGCAACCGGCAGTATGGGATATTTGCTTTTCGTCTTGGCGATCCCTGTTATGAGCCTCGCCCTTGTCGCATCGGCAGTGGTCAGTCGTCGCCTCTCCGCAGGGCTGCGGCGCGCGGTGATAGCTGCGGCGATCCTGTTTGCGTGCGGAGTGTTTACGCTCCTCCGAACCGGTGGTGCTTCTGGAGACTTCAAAAACGATTTCCACTGGCGCTGGTCCAAAACTCCTGAGGAGCGACTCCTGGCCCAAGCTGGCGATGAGACTTTAGCGTCGCCCCCAGCTCCTGTCGCTCCGGCAGCAGCCGGGACCGAAGCCGACTGGCCCGGCTTTCGCGGGCCAAAACGCGACGGCGTCGCTGTTCGCAGTGTGCAAATTAAGACCGACTGGTCGGCGTCGCCGCCGATCGAGCTGTGGCGCCGGCCTGTCGGGCCGGGCTGGTCATCGTTCGCGGTCCGCGGCGGCCGCCTCTATACGCAGGAGCAGCGTGGTAAAGATGAGATCGTCGCCTGCTATGACGTGACCACCGGCAAGCCGGTGTGGAAACACAGCGACGCGGTCCGGTTCTACGAGTCGGTTGGCGGCCCCGGTCCGCGCGGGACGCCCACCCTCAGCAATGGTCGCGTGTACGCACTCGGTGCGACCGGAATCATGAACGTGCTTGACGAAGGTACTGGCGCAGTCATGTGGTCGCGTAACGCGGTGTCTGACACCGGCGCGAAGATCCCTGGCTGGGGTATCTCGGGCTCCCCGTTGGTAGTCGGCGATCTGGTCATTGCCGCTGCGTCCGGCAACCTCGTCGCCTACGAGCTGGCCACTGGCAAACCGCGCTGGTTCGGCCCGCGCGGCGGCAACAGCTACAGCTCACCACAACTTTTGACCATCGACGGAGTCGCGCAGATCCTGCTGATGACCTCAGCTGGCGCGACCAGTGTCGCACTCGCGGACGGCAAGCTACTTTGGAATCACTCCTGGCCATCTGACACGCGCATTATGCAGCCAGCCGTAGCTGCGGATGGGGACCTTATGATCAGTGTCGGTGACGGAATGGGCGGAAGCGGCATGCGCCGCATCGCGGTCAAGCAGGGATCCAGTGGATGGACCACCGAAGAGCGCTGGACATCGGAGGACCTCATTTCCAACTTTAACGACTTTGTCATTCATAAGGGCCATGCCTTTGGCTTCGACTACGGCACGGTGGCGTGTATCGACCTCAAGGACGGAAAACGCAAGTGGAAGGGTGCACGGTACGGCTACGGCCAACTCGTGCTTTTGCCTGACCAGGATGTGCTGCTGGTGCTGTCGGAGAGGGGAGAGTTGGCGCTGGTAAAGGCGTCGCCCGACCAGTTCACTGAGCTCGCGCGTTTCCCGGCTATCGAGGGCAAGACTTGGAACCACCCGGTGTTGGTCGGCGACGTCCTACTGGTTCGCAATGACCACGAGATGGCCGCCTTCCGTCTGTCCCTCGCGAATCGCTAACAGATTGCTGTAAAGGTAAGTACCTTAACGCGATTGCGGGTTGGTGCGAGGCTTCAATGCGCCATGATACTTCCAACCTCTCATTCTCCCCAACCTTTAGGTTGGGGTTAAGGGCGCGCTACAGTTGGCGGAACCATTTCAATGGTTTTCCTCTGACCGCCATTCCAAGCCATACCGCTTAACAAACATCTCGTACTCTTCCGAATACGTCCGCTTGCGATGATGTTCCTCTTGATTGGCGATGTACCGCGCGACACGTCCAACATCAGAGTGTGATACGGAAAAGGCTCCGTAGCCACCACCCCAGGCAAATCGGCCTTTAATGATTCGGCTGTGGTTAATCCAATGCTGTAAGCTGAATGGAGGAAAATCCTATGGCCGATAGTCATAGCAAAACGTTACCGAAACCGGCAAAGCGCAGCAAGCGCTGGACCTCTTTTGTGGGGGCTCCTGCTGCAGGGCGAGTCGTTCGAAGTCTTCAAGAAGAAAACAATCCGGCTCATCGTCTGCGGGTTGAACACAACCAACATACGCTTCTCATTCACGTTTCGAATGAAGATGGAGATGGGTGGACAACAATCGCGTTGGACAGAGCCACAAGGGAGTGGTCAATCGCCCAACGCCGGCGTCAGCTTGATGCGGCAATGGCAGCCTGCGAGCTACTCTATATCAAAGTTGGGTCAGTTTGCTTTTTCTCATTCACACCGGGCTTCAGCCCGGTGTCACAGCGCTGCCTTTGATTCCCAACCGTTTTAACGGTTTCCCCCTCGCTGCTAAGACGCTGATGCTATTCCTGTCGTCCGGCAGTCCCTTGAATAAGGGCGTCGCATCTACGCCCTTGGGGAATACTCTGCGCCCTTAGAATCCTGAAGTGGTACGGGAAATAAGCACGCGTTCCCGCCTCCCGATTCGTCGAACCGTTTTCTGCTACTATGACGACAAGATGAACAAAGATTCGATTCTACTCATCGCGGGCATCTTGCTTCCATTGCTGACCCTAATTGCGGGGTACCTTGCTGGTCAACGAGGTCGCTCGAACGCCATCGCAACGACCGTCGAGAGGGACTGGCTCCAGACTGTCGCTGAAGATCTGGCTGAATTCATCGAGCTCCAGATCGACATTGTCTGGAAGCGGTGGCGCACCAAGGATAACGAGCGTATCACCCCAGAAACGAGCTCGGCGTCGTATGGTGATGAAGCGTTCCGTATCCTCCAGGAATCTTCCTGGGAGCAGACCTTTCGTTCCGACCTCTTGAAAAGCAAGCTGCTACTCATGCTGGATGATCGTGATGATCTGCAAAAGAAATTGATCGAGGCTATAGACGATTATTCGAAGCCCGTACCAGAGATGGCTACGCGCCTGTATAACATGGAGAAGAACGTCCCGGAGAAGGAGTTGCTCGATCTAGGTAACCACTATGATTTACTGTTGAGAGAGAAAAGGCCCCTGATTCTGGATGCGGGTCGACGCGTACTAGCAGCCAAGAGGGAGGCAATCCACAGGAGCGTTTGACAGTTGGAATTATCGGGCCGTGTTTGCCGTGCTCCGCGTCTGTACTCAACGACGAAGGCTATGGGACGGGTTACGTCGGCGAGTGGCACCTTGATGAAAACAGGTGGTCAGCTCCAACGTGTTAGACGCGCTCATGACGGACGACATTGAACTTCTCATCCTCTGATGGCGGCTGAAAATACGTAGTGACGGCATCGAACTCCGCATCCGTGGTCCAGGGAGTGCCTGCAGGCAAATCCTTACTTCGCTCCTTAGGCTGACTCTTGCACAAAGCATCTGACGCATTTAAAAAGTGCAATTCGTGCTCAGCATTGGCACGCTCGAAAAGCTCTCGGAACCAGGCACGCTGCGCTTCGGTATTGGCAGGAAAGTCGAGTATGACGGCGATGCCCTTCGACAAGAGAGCACAAACGTGTGGCCCGAGCGCGTTCTTCAATCGGGAAGAGTATTTGACGTATTCCGGTATATCAGAGATCTCACCAGGAAATAGGCGATCCAAGAACTCGTCCTCAACAAGGAGAACGGCATTTTCCAGCTGGGCCAAATCTCTCGCGAGCGTTGACTTTCCTGACGCCATTTTGCCGCACAAGAAAATTAACTTCGCTGAGTTGCTCATGCTTAAACCAGCGTGGAAGAGTAGTCCAAACTTAGTTTACAGTTCGCGGACTGTAAGAGATGGAGTCAAATAAGTACGATCCACGAAATCACACTAAATGGCACGAAACAAAACTTTTCGTGTTCGTTCGTGTAATTTCTTGGATCGTTTTCGCGGATCGTCTTCTCAAACTATGCCAGTGGAGAGTGTCAACGCCCGTTGCACATAATCGCCTCTAACCTCCAGCGCTTCACTTCTTCACTCGATAGGAAAGCAGCACCACTCCACTGCTGTATACCTGGCTACCAATCAACTCCAGATCGATGTGCCGGCCAACGTCGTGAAGTAGCGGGATGCCCGACCCGAGAAGCAGCGGATTCACCTTCAGGATCACCTCGTCGATCAACCCTTCCTTAAACAGTTCTGTGGCTAACTCAGCCCCGCCGCATAGGTAGATGTCGGCGCCCTCTTCTTCTTTCAGCTTCCTGACCACCTCCATAGCGTTCTCTGCAACGACCCCGACACGCCCGTTTGGACTCTTCTTCATCGTGCGCGAGAAGACGTAACTCTTCAGGAGCGGGTAGGGGTCGGTGACGTCCATCCGGAGCCCTACCTCGTAGGTTCGGCGCCCCATCAGGACGGCATCGTACGACTTTAGAGACTCTAAATAATCAGCCACGTGCTCGCCTTCAGTCGGAAAACAATCGAAGGAGCCATCTTTACGGGCGATGAAT
The DNA here is from genome assembly GCA_023717605.1 of Pyrinomonadaceae bacterium. Lineage (GTDB taxonomy): Bacteria > Acidobacteriota > Blastocatellia > Pyrinomonadales > Pyrinomonadaceae > PSRF01. The sequence continues at coordinate 1,904 of JAMQPH010000449.1, read as the reverse complement.
CCGTCGAGGGTGGTGGCAACATGGTACTTTAGTTTCCGCATCTTATACCCATCCCGAATCAAGAGAATCTAACGAATGGAGCTCAGCGGCGAGAGAAGCGAGTCCGCTGCAACGACGCGTTCCAGTAGTCGCAGACTTTACCGATCCGTTCTCAATGTTCTGCAGGAGACCTGATGACATATCCTCATTTTAGTCACGCCAATTCTCCGCCGTCCACATCCAGCCCCGAAGCCTACCACTGAGAGGGAAGAGAGAAATTAAGGGATCTTAAGTCGCATACGCTTACGAAGGTTTACATGCGTTTCCCACGCGCCCTCGATGCGCTCTGCACATTCATATCCCAACTCCGGTAAAATCAAACCACCAAGCAAAGTTCTCTCCAGCACCGTGCTAGCGTAGTCTAAGACGACCGAATGATTGACATCAGTATCAGCGAAGCGGCTGAGTTGCTGCGCCAAAAACAAGTCTCACCGGTGGATCTCGCCACCGCCTGCCTGGATCGCATCGAGCGTTTTAATCCCGTGCTCAATGCTTTCATCACCGTCACCCATGAGAGTGCGATGGCGCAGGCGCGCGTGGCCGAAGACGAGATTCAGCGCGGCAAGTGGCGCGGACCACTGCACGGCATTCCGGTCGGTTTGAAGGACCTGATCGACACGGCCGGGGTTCGCACTACTTGCGGCAGCGCTTTATTTGCGGACCGGGTTCCAACTGAAGATGCGGATGTGGTTCAACGCCTGAAGCGCGCGGGCGCAGTGCTGATTGGCAAACAGAACTTGCAGGAGTTTGCTTACGGAGGGACCTCGGCATCGAGCCACTACGGCGCGGTGCACAATCCCTGGAACCTCAAACATATCGCCGGAGGTTCTTCGGGTGGATCTGCAGCCGCGGTGGCAGCAGGTATGTGCTTCGCGGCGATCGGCTCTGACACGGGTGGCTCGATTCGCGAGCCGGCAGCTTTTTGCGGCATCGTAGGCCTCAAGCCAACCTACGGGCGCGTGAGTACGCGCGGAGTGTTTCCTCTTTCATGGTCGCTGGATCACGTCGGACCGATCTGTCGCAACGTCAGGGACGCCGCCCTCATGCTGGAAGCGATTGCCGGCTACGACGTCCTGGATCCTACCTGCGTCGATTGGCCCACGGAAGAGTATGCGAAAGCTCTGAGTGTGAAGACTGACTTCCGAATTGGCCTGGTGCGTCAGCCGTTCTTTGAAGACCTCGACACGGACATTGAGCTGGCAATAAACGAAGCCATTGAAGTCATACGCAACATGTCCCATGTGTCGTCGCAAGTCATAGAAGTCGATCTTCCTTCAGTGCCAACTGCCGTGCAGGCATCAGAAGTCTACGCCATCCATAAAAACTACTATGCCAACTCCCCTGAGTTGTATCGCCCATGGATGCGAGAACGACTGGCCCAGGCAGCGACTGCAGACACAGTTGCGTACGTTACGGATCGATTCGCGCTTGAACGCTTGCGACGCACGACGGGCGACGTGTTTGCTGAAGTCGATTTGTTGATAACCCCGACCACTCCCGTACCTCCGATTACGATCGAAGAAGCCTCGACCATGTCGCCTCACCCGGCGGGCGAGGTATGGCTGCGCAATACTCGGCCTTTCAATGCTTACGGCTTGCCCACGATCTCTATTCCAACGGGTTTCACCAGCGCCGGACTGCCAATCGGTTTGCAAATCGCTGGACCACGGTTTGGCGAGGGAAAGGTGTTGGCGTTTGCTCACGCTTTTGAGCAAGCTACAGATTGGCATAAACGTGCTCCGACGTTACCGTCGGCGGCGCTCTAGTGTGGTTTCGTGATTCATAAGAGGAATATTTGGACATGATAGGAAAGTCCCGTAGGGCCTCAATGAGGGCAATAGCTGCTACTATGACGAGAAGATGAA
>JAMQPH010000443.1 GCA_023717605.1 Pyrinomonadaceae bacterium | reverse complement strand
ATTATCAATATCGATGCTGATGCCACCCGCCTTGCGCGGTGGAGTTTCACGTTCTGTGCTACTGCTTTGTGTCTCAACGGTAAGCCGGAAGCGTGAACCTCCACAGGTCCAGCCCGTGGCATCCAGATTTGATCCGTCAAGGCATTTTGGAGCAGCCAGCGTGAACCACCCCCGAGCAAGTCGTAGGCATCACTCGTTATTTTCACAGCTTCTGCCGTGTGTAGGATTATGCTCCGACTCTCAATTCTGTTATTCGATTCGTTGACATTAATAGCAACAGACAGTAGGCTTACACCCCTTCAATACTTGCAACTCGTTCTGCGATTAGGTTGCCGCATCACATTGCCGGACACCGAACGCATAGGGCTTTCTTTTCTGTATTCCCGATCGTCTGAAGTGCGGTGAGACCATTACAAGGAGGAGCATCGATGCAACGATTAACCAGAGTTCTTTGCCTTCTAACTTTCTGCGCACTTACTGCTTTCACAGTGCATGCGGAAACTTTCACCTACACATTTGAAGCACCTCAGTTCACCGCAGGCCAGGTCACGCCGCTCCTGAACCGGTCACCAAATATTGGATCAGCAAGTTTTCAAGCGAGTTTCGTTTCGGACGTGGCCGGCTTGCATCAGATTTTGAATTTTGAGCCAAATCCGCTGTTTAGTGGACAGAGCCTTCTATCGCCGACTATTCCCAACGTTCTCACGATTAGCTTTAACATGCCGGTAAATCAGGTCCAGTTTGTTTGGGCCCAGGAATCTCCAGGTGCAATGGCTTTTGCGGGCGCTGCCGGGGACCAGGCTCAAGATAGTGCTAACCTTGGAGGTCTTTTTGAAGGTGGGACTTTTGTTTTCAGTAGTGCAACTTCCTTCACATCGTTTCGAATTGCGGCATTCAGCGCAGATCTTAATTTCACAAATTTTGCAATCGACAACTTAACTCTGACGACCCCGTCCGAAGTGCCAGAGCCAACTACTTTGCTACTGTTGGGCACAGGGCTGGCCGCCCTGACGAAGCTTCGCAAACGATCGCGTCAATAGTCGTTTCCGCCTAAATCTCAGCGTCTCCGCGTTAATAAGATGTCAATCTGCTCTATGCGGCGACGCTGAGAGCGCCGCGTCGCAGAGTCGCTCACTCCCTTTGAAACCTAAATAATCACTGCAGAAAGCTGTGAAGAAAATGAGATACCACCGGCTTGTCCGGTTGGAGTCTCATGTTTGCAGCTACTAAAGGCATTATCAATATCGATGCTGATGCCACCCGCCTTGCGCGGTGGAGTTTCACGTTCTGTGCTACTGCTTTGTGTCTCAACGGTAAGCCAGAAGCGTGAACCTCCACGGGGCCAGCCCGTGGCATCCAGATTTGATGTGTCAAGGCATTTTGGTAGCAGCCAGCGTGAACCACCCCCGAGGAAGTCGCTGGCATCACTCATTATTTTCACAGCTTCTGCTGTGTGTAGGATAACGCTCCGACTCGTGCAAGAAGCTCTTTTGCTTGTTAAGTGAGATTGCACCTTGTAATTCCAAACTGAGTTACGATACAAATTCAGCGCACGCGCACTACTCGAGAGATGGAACAAGCAGTCTTTTTTCATCGGGCATCTATTCCTGACTATTTTCCTAAGCGAACATGCCACTTGGAACAGAATGGGTAATCGACGCAAGCGGCTGTAGGCCCGAAGCGCTTTCCAACATTGAACAATTAAAGGCATTGTTCGATCGTATCATTCGTGATCTTGACCTGCACGTGATTGGCGAAATCGCCTGGCATCAGTTTCCAGTGTCAGGAGGTGTTAGCGGACTCGCACTGTTGTCGGAGTCTCACCTAACTTGCCATACCTACCCCGAGTTTGGCGCCGCCTCGTTCAATCTCTACCATTTCAGCAGTCGAGCGTCCTGGCCATGGGAAGGAATGTTGCGAGAGATGCGTGGCGCTACGGAAGTTAGTGTTCGCGTCTGCGAACGACAAGTTCACTCAAACGATATCCAACTCGAGGAAATCGGCCAGTGCGCAAGCTAACCGTGCTCCCCGGTCTGAGGTCCTCACGATGAGCGTACTCGTCGCAAATTGTCCCGCCTGTGGTGCTCCTGTTGAGTTTAAGAGCGGCCGGTCGGTCGTAATTATCTGCAATTACTGTCGCTCTGCAGTAGCGCGAACAGATCGAGACCTGAAGGATCTTGGAAAAGTCGCCGAGCTTGTCGAGACTGG
>JAMQPH010000442.1 GCA_023717605.1 Pyrinomonadaceae bacterium | reverse complement strand
AGGTATGGCTGTCGATGGTTGGCGTATTCATCGTCGCATCGGTATGAGTGGCGGCCTCTTCACTCGAGCGGTTGCCCGCGAATTGGGGCGAGACATTTCGGCGGCTGAGGCTGAGGCACTGCAACAGCGACATGGAGAATTGTTTCATGAATGCTTGCCTGAGCGCCCAGTGTTACCGGGCGCGATTGAGTTGCTGCGCTTTCTTCGCGAGAAAGGCATCTCACACGGCATTGCAACGTCCGGGAGACGACCAGAGATTAATGCTTCATTAGACGCTCTTGGTGTGGGTGCCGACACACTTGTAGTCGAGCGCGGCGATGTGCAGCGAGCCAAGCCCGCTCCTGACCTGTTCCTTAACTGTCAACAAAGGCTGGGTGTGCCGGTCGACGAATGCTTTGTTATAGGTGACGCAGTTTGGGATCTGCTGGCAGCGCGCCGGGCCCGAATGCTTTCGATCGGTCTGTTGAGTGGTGGTTACGGCGCAGATGAGCTGACCCGTGCCGGCGCGTTCCGAGTGTATGACGGTCCGGCTGAGCTGCATGCTTCGTTGGACGAGTTGGGGATCTTGCCTTAGGAATTTCGGATTGCGGATTTCGAAATTCGGATTTTGTTGCCGATCATCAAACAGTGTTCTTTGTTATCAATTCGCTAGAGGACGAAACGATCCTTCGCGGCTTTGCCGCCTCCCTTGCGGTAAGGCTCTGCCTTACCGGCAGACCTTCCTAAACTTTGAGGCTGTGCCTCTTGATACGGAGGCGCAGCCTCAGGTGATATAGCGGGAGCGGAAAGGCAGAGCCTTTCCGCAAGGGAGGAGGCGGAGCCGCGTGAGCTGCTGCACCTAGATACTTTAATCCGCTCGTGATAAAAGGCGCGCCCGATGATGCGTGAAGAAATAGAAATAGTTCCGCTGGAGGAATCGCAAATTGAAGCGGCGGGAGCGGCGATGGCTCGCGCCTTCTTTATCGATCACATTATGGAATACATGTTTCCTGACGATGACGAGCGGCGCCGGCTCGCACCGTGGCACTTCAGTGCTTTCATTCGCTACGGCTACCTCTTTGGTGAGGTTTATACGACCAGTGGAAGTCCGGATGGAACAGCCGTGTGGTTTCGGCCGGGAGGATCCGAACTGACAGCTGAGCGCATAGAGCTGGCGGGGCTCGATCAAGCACCAAACGTTTTAGGAGCTGCTTCCTGGGCGCGCTTCAGTAGCGTTTGTGATTACGTCGAAAGACTGCATCCAAAGGAAGTTCCCGAACCTCATTGGTATTTGCCATTGCTTGGAGTCGACCCTGCGCTACAGGGCCAGGGCGTCGGCAGCGCTTTGCTGAAGGTCATTCTCGATCGCGCGGACAGAGATGGTTTGCCTGCTTATCTCTGGACGGCAAAGGCGCGCAATGTTCCGTTCTATCAGAAGCGTGGTTTTGACGTGGTGACCGAAGGAGTTGAACCAACCAGCGGGATACGGTTCTGGACGATGAAGAGATAAGACGGGGACCGGGAGACAGGGAGATAGCCATTTTCCATTTGTCATTTCTCATTTTTCATAGATGAGTCGTTGACTTCTTCTTCGTGTCTGTTCGTGTGATTTCGTGGATCGTTCTTCATCTCCCAGGCAAACAAGCGATCCACGAAATAACACGAATCACCACGAAAAGAGATCAGGAAATGACGAATGAAAAATGCCTCCTCCTCCTGCTTCTGCCGATTGCTCCTCTCGGTCACCGCCTACTGCCACTGTCTTTCAGCATAGGCTTCAGATATCTATACACAGTCTCGGTCACGATTTTCGAGCCGGCGGCGTTCGGATGAATACCATCCCGCTGGTTCAACGACTCGACACCGGCGACGCCATCAAGGAAGAACGGTATCAACGTCACACCTTTTTCGCGCGCGAGGTCAGTAAACATTTTTCGAATCTGCTCCGAGTATTCCCGTCCTGCGTTAGTCGGCGCCAGCATACCGGCAAGAAGAACCTCCACGTTTTTCGACTTAGAGCGGTCGATAATCTCAGCGAGGTTCTTTTTCGTTTCGGCTACAGGCTGTCCTCGCAGAAAGTCGTTGGCGCCTAACTCAAGTACCAAAAAACGAACGTCACCGTCGAGCGCCCAGTCGACTCTGCGGACGCCGCCGGCACTCGTGTCGCCTGAAACTCCGGAGTTGACCACTTCGTAGTCATAACCGTCCTGTTTTAGTCGTTGCTGCAAAAGCGCCGGGTAGGTTTCCTGCGCGGAAAGACCAAGACCGGCAGTCAGGCTGTCGCCGAATGCCACAATCTTGGGTAAACTCTTCGTGGATTGCACCCCTGCCGGCGGCGACGGAGCCGATTCCGGAGCAGGGGCGCTTTGTTTTGTGCATCCAAAGAGATAGAGACCAGACCAGACCAGGACGCAAAGGAAGAATATTCTTTTCATGATTGAGTTATTTGACGTTTCAAAGCAGGTCCCTTCGGGTTCGGAAACGCTGACGATTCTGCATTCGCTGAATCTTACCATTCCCGATGGCCAGTTCATTTCCATCGTTGGGCCATCGGGTAGCGGCAAGTCGACGCTCCTGGGCCTCATCGCCGGGCTCGACGCCCCGACCGCCGGCGACATACGTATCGACAGTGAATCAATTGTCGCGATGAACGAGGACGATTTGGCCCGGTTGCGCGGCAAAAAGATTGGATTCGTTTTCCAGTCATTTCACCTGATCCCATCGTTAACCGCATTTGAGAATGTCCTCGTGCCCATGGAGATCGCCGGTGTTCCGGATGCAACCGCTCATGCCCGACAACTGCTCGTGGATGTTGACCTGACGGCACGAGCGAGCCATTACCCATCGCAGCTTTCGGGAGGCGAACAACAGCGCGTGGCCATCGCCCGCGCGTTCGCAAACGATCCTTCAATCCTGCTGGCCGATGAGCCGACGGGAAACCTGGATTCGTACAATGGCCGGCACATCTTTGACCTGATGGTCGAGATACACCAACGAAGATCCGCAACGCTGATTCTCGTCACTCACGACCACAACCTGGCTGAACATGCCGATCGAAGTATTGCGCTGAGCGACGGGAGGGTGATTGCCGATCGCGTTCCGGTTGTTCCGCCAACCAGAGAAGACCAAAGTTTCGCTGAGGTCATACAGTCATGAACTTTGTGATGCGCATGGCCCAACGCGAGATTCGGTCTTCGTGGAGACGTCTGCTCTTCTTCTTTATTTGCATTGGAGTGGGTGTGGGTTCAATTGTTGCCTTGCGCTCGACTGTGCAGAACGCCAACGCGGCGTTGGTGAGCCAGGCGCGTCTGCTGCTTGGCGCCGATGTTCAGATCGACTCAACCCGTGCCTTGGATGAAGTGAGTATCGCGGCAATAGATCGGGTGGCGAAAACCGCGCTGGTCACAGGAAGAACCGATACGGTCGAGCTGCCCACGATGGCGCGTCCGAATGACGCGGCGCGGGAAGGCGCTCTGTTGATTGAATTGAAAGCGGTCGGACCGGAGTTCCCCCTGTACGGCGACTTCACTCTTGCCGATGGCCGTGTGTTTGATTCTCGAATGCTGGAAAACCGCGGCGCGATCGTCGCACAAAGCTTGCTTGACCGGCTGGACCTACGCGTTGGCGATGAACTGAAGGTTGGCAACGTGCCATTTCAGATTCGAGGGGTGATGAGTGCTGACCCCGGTGGTGGCACCGGCTTTCGTCTAGGGCCGAGGGTATTTATAGCCAGGTCGGCAATCGAAGACACAGGTCTGGCCGGCTTTGGCAGTCGGGCACGCTACAGAGTTCTGTTGAGCACCGGTGAGGGTTCACTCGATTCGCTCGTTACTGAATTGCGTTCGTCGCTCAAGAACAACTTGATAAGCATTCGCACCTATAAAGAGTCGGAACAGAACATCAGTGAACAGTACACGCGTTCCGAGAACTACTTGTCGCTTGTGGGTCTCGTCATCCTGGTACTCGGCGGCATCGGGATCGCGAATGTGACCCGAGTCTTCATCGAACAGAAGAAGAAAGCTATCGCAGTGTTGAAATGTGTGGGAGCCACGAGCCGCAAGATTACATTTGTTTACGTGGCCCAGGTGATCGCTTTGGGAGTGGCTGGAAGCGTCTTTGGGATCGTACTGGCAAAACTCGCGCTAATGGGAGTCGGACGATACTTTGCTGAAAGTCTGCCCGCAGGCATGAGTCAAACGCTGCGCACTGGAACTGTGATTCAGGGGCTGTTGCTTGGTCTCCTCGTTTCGCTTCTTTTCTCTGCACTCCCGCTGCTGCGCATTCGGCATATCAGACCAAACATGCTGCTACGTGATGAGGACAACCCACAAAAACGAAAGTTCGACTTGCTGAGATGGGCGACTGCTCTGGTGGTGGTTGCCGGTCTCGTCGCTGTTTTCTCCTGGCAGGCCGGTTCGCTCAAAATCGGGGCATTCTTTCTCGGTGGTCTGGCCGCAACCGGAGCGCTCTTACAGCTCGCGTCGATGGGGTTGGTGTGGGTGGTCAAACGCACGCGGCAATTTCAGTCTTTTGCGGTACGCCATGCAATCAACAGTCTTCATCGACCCGGTAATCAGACTCGCGTAATTCTGATGGCCGTTGGACTCGGGGCCTTTCTGGTGATCGCGGTGCAATCACTGCAGCGGAATCTGTTGCTCGAGCTGGACCCAGCGAACCGCGGCAGTCTGCCAAACATGTATCTGATCGACATTCAAAAAGACCAGAGGGCCGGCGTCGAGAAACTTGTCGAAGAGGCGACCGGTGAACGTCCAGAGCTGATTCCGACAATCCGCGCTCGTATCGCGGCGATCAATGGCCGTGAAATCGATCTGGGCGCCGGCGAGATGAGGGGTGACCGTGGGAGGTTGGGGCGTGAATACGTCCTCACTTACCGACCTACCTTGGAGGAGAACGAAACAATTGTCGCGGGCAAGATGTGGGATCCAACGCCGGCGACTGAACCCGAGGTTTCAATTGCCGAAGAGATGAAAGGATTACAGGGACTGGACGTCGGCAGCGCGATCACTCTGGACATTGTGGGCAGAAAGTTGACGGCGCGAGTGACCAGCGTGCGCCGGGTTGACTGGCGCAGGGCGCGCACGGGCTTCTTGATCTTGTTCCGGCCAAAAGTACTTGATGACGCGCCGACGATGTACGTCGGCGGTCTCAACGGTCCGGCGGACGACGTCTCGCGGTCGCGGTTGCAACGAGCAGTTGTCGAGAACTATCCGAACGTTTCGATCATTGACGTTGCAGAAGTCATACAGCTGGTCACACGCCTACTTGGTAATGTTTCTCTCGCTGTGACTTTTATCGGCGGGTTCGTATTTTTCAGTGGCACGCTGATTCTGATCGGCTCAGTCGCGATGACGAAGTATCAAAGAGCGTATGAGGCTGCGCTTTTGAAGACATTGGGAGCTACGCGAAAGACGGTACTTACGATAGTCGTGGCCGAATACGGATTGCTTGGGTTGATCGCCGGGCTGATTGGCGCCGCGGCGGCCCTGGCACTGTCTTATTCCATGGCTCGTTTTCTGTTTGAGATTCCATGGAGCTTTATGCCGTCGATCATCGTTGCCGGAATCGTAGGCACTGTCACCCTGGTAGTCGTGGTAGGTGTGCTTACGAGTCTGCAGGCAGTGTCACGCAAGCCACTCGGCGTGCTGCGCGAGTCGTGAGCCAGCAGAACAATTGTAGGCATGTAGGCCAGATTTCCTGAAACCCCAACGTTCCAGAGATGTACCCTATTGCCTCGGCTTGACTGGGGCGGTTGTGGTCTTTAGGATCACGCCTTCATCTTCGGCCTTCATGAAGAGGTAAAACAAGAGTTACAAAGAGGTAGATTTGGTTTCCTGGAAAGAATACATGCACCGGCGCGAGCGCGCTTATTACGACCGCGACAACAACCGCGTGGTGCGGCCCTTTGAGTGGGGACTGCCCTATGTCGTTGATCATGTCAACGGTGACGACCCCCGCGAGGTCCTTCGCCGTCACACCGAAAACGCGCTCGGCGCGAGCGATGAGTTTTATGGGTTGCCGCCCATCAACGACTTCAATCTCGATGGCGATCAACTGACCTGGACCAGTGCGGTGCACACGACGGCGGCCGAAAATAACGTGGCGCGCGCGCGTTTCTTCCCGGCCAAGTCCGGGAATGGGAAACGTCCGACCAGAGCGGTGGTGGTAGTGCCGCAGTGGAATGCTCAACCAGAGAGCCACGTTGAAGCTTGTCGCATCTTCAATCTGCTGGGGATCTCAGCCTTGCGACTGACGGTTCCTTATCATGAGGCTCGCCGGCCCGCCGAACTCGAGCGCGCCGATCATTTAGTAAGTCCAAACGTGGGTCGCACGATTCAGTCGTTTAGACAAGGTGTCCTCGACACGCGCGCCGCCGTTCGATGGCTTACCAACACCGGCTATGAACGCATCGGGGTTCTCGGCACCAGCATCGGTTCGTGCATCTCGTTTCTGGCGTTCGCGCACGATCCCAAGATTGTCGCAGGCACTTTCAATCACGTCTCTGGATATGTCGCGGATGTCGCCTGGTACGGAATGTCGACGCTGCACGTGCGCGAGGGTTTTGGCAATCACTTGACCCTTGATGAATTGCGACAGTACTGGAGTCCCATCAGTCCGGTTCCCTTCATCCCCAGGTTGCCGAGCATGGGTCGACGGCCCATGCGATTCATTTCAGCGCGTTACGATCTGACTTTTCCGGTTAATCTCTCCAACGACGTCATTGCTGAGGCGCAACGTTACAATCTGCCGCTCGATGTTGTCTGGCTTCCTTGCGGTCATTACACGATGGGGGAGATGCCATGGAAAGCGATCGACGCCTGGAAGATCGCCACCTTCTTCCGCAAGCATTTGTGACTCCCTGGGTGTTAACCTAGCCGCGCTTGATTCCTATGGCGCGTTCAAGCGGTGAATGGCCGGTCTTATCAAACGGAGCCCTGGGCAGGTGAGACTGATATGGCTTTCGCCGTCTGGGCGAATTTGCCGTAGTTATTGGACCAAGTTCTCTTTCAGGGCTGGTGAGTTGGAGACTGATAATCTCACGTTTCTGGAAAATCTTGGGAACGCACCAAAACCATTGCAGGTATCCAGATAAAAAAGCTACAAGGCAGATAGCTATATAGTCGATGGGCGGATTTACTCCGATGATGTTAGCGGTGAGTATAGTGGTCGGAATCGAGCTAGGGAACGACAGGAGCATCACGTATTGAATCGTATCGTCGTTCCTAAAAGCACGATCCGGATACAACAAATATGAACCTAAACTGAGTTGCAGCAAGAATGTGTTTGTGGCAATCCAGGAGAATTTAACCGCCCGCTTGATGTCGATTTTCAGCTTAGCGGCCATGATGGTGATTTAGACACGCAATCCTCTCAATTGTTCCAGCTTCCCTGACACACCGTGCCCCGTGACACCGTCATACGCCTTCAACTCCAACTCGAAGAGGCCATGCGGCGCTTCGGCCCTGGCGAGGATAAACGGGTCGAGCGCATACTCGTTCGCCTCACTAGTAGAAAGTTCGATGATGCGGAAGCGCTGATTCGCTTTCATGAAAGCCTTCTCTTTCTTCGCGCGTATCCTCACAGCCCCCGTATTCTTCGCATCGTAGAAAGAGAACTAGCATCCTTTGCTGAGCGAGTAGAACTTCTGGAGAACATTGGCTGCGATACCAGCGCTTTTCTCCATCCCGATATTTCCGGCATCACTAACACTGCGGTCATTGACACGTTCAGCTACAACATCGTGCGCTGGTTGTGGAAGAGACACCCGGCCCAGGTAAAGTTTTACTGGGACTGGTTCGAAGATGAGAATCGCCTGGCCGCAACGTGGCCCAGGTTTGTGCCACTGCTCGAAGAGGATGCTTTTGTCGAAGCGAACGTGCCATATGTCGATTGGCTAAGCGCGGCGCGGGGTCGTGGCACAAGTGAGCTCGCGTGGTTAATGCAAAGATTCGAGTCGCTTTCACTTACCGATCAGGAAAGATCTGAGCTTTACGACTCTCTCAAACTCTACGTTCGCTGGACTCCTTCGTTCAAATCCTCGCGTACAGGAATGAAGTTGCCCGTTCGCGAAGTCTACTATCACCGGCAACCTCTCATTCAGAGACGCGACATATCATTGCGGAATGAGTTGGAATCACCGCCAACTGCTCTTACAAAACTCTCCGCACGAAGTGGACAGGCCATCCTCGACATGATGCGCGAAACCTCTACCGTGCGTTATCGCGAGCTTTATGGATTCACTCATGGCGATGCGAAGCGAGTTTTCCGGACGAGTGTTGGCCGCGGCGTGGAGCTCTTTATGGTTGGCGTTTCACCCGGCCAGAGGCTTCCGTTGCGCGCCTACCATGCGGCAATGATTTTCAAAAACGGAGTTCCGGTCGGGTATTTTGAAGGACTATCGTTGTTTGAGCGCATGGAGAGCGGCTTCAACCTCTATTACAGCTTCCGCGACGGCGAGACGGCCTGGATGTACGCTCGTACGCTGAGTATCTTCCGACACTTGTTGGGCGTCACGGCCTTCTCGCTTGACCCCTATCAAATTGGGTACGAAAACGAAGAAGGTATCGAGTCAGGAGCGTTCTGGTTCTATCGGAAGACCGGCTTTCGGCCCACCCGACCGGAACTTCTCGAGCTTACTTTGGCAGAGGAAAGAAAGATGTCGCGACGATCAGCGTATCGCACATCGAAAGCTGTGTTGCGTCGGCTTGCCGGTGGACCGATGATATTTGAACTGGACGAGTCGAAAATTGGAGACTGGGATCGATTTCAGGTTCGCCACCTGGGACTGGCGGTTCAGCGCCGAATGGCAGCACGCTTCGATGGGGATGCGAAGAAAATCCGCGCGGGGTCAGTTGAGAAGGTGGCCAGGGCTCTGGGTATTCGTTTGCGAGAGTGGCGGGAAGTTGAGCTTTCAGTGCTGAGTGACTTCGCCGTAGTACTTGATCTGATTCCCGATCTGAACCGCTGGAGTGATAGCGAGAAGCAAGCTGTGTTGCGAATCGTTCAGGCGAAGGCGGGCGCTGATGAAGCTCGATATCTGAAGTTAATGCAGGGGCACCCGCGATTGCGTAAGGAGATGATCAAGCTTGGATCAGAGACAATTTAGCCGCGGATTGACGCGGAAAAACGCGGATCTGAAAGGAACTGATTAACTGATTTAACTTGTCGGACCTTTCTGGAATTCTGATTCAGAGCTTTGTATTTCGTTCTGATCCGCGTGATCCGCGCAAATCCGCGGCTAATTTCTTTCTCGGCAGATAGATCGCTAAGCTTTCTCCACCGACTTCAATTGCTGTCGTTATTCACAAGCTCGCATGCGCGACTCCAGGATTTTATCCTCAGTAAAATTCTCCAACTTCTGAAAATACTCTGCGTCCTTATCGAGAGCATTCTCCGGCACCAGCCCGACAATCTCGGTGCTCACGATCTCGATTCCGAGTTTGTCAGCTTCTCGAAGTACGGCGTCATAGGCTTGATGCATCCCGGTCTCTCCATAATTCGCCAGATTCATGGAAACCTGGACCAGTCCGCGGGTGCTCAACTCGAATCCCAGGGCCTTCAAGAAGGGCAACCCTCCATGTCGGGCCCTCACGGAGCGGGCGATCTGTCGCGCGATGGCAAGATCGGAGGTGCGAAGATTGACGTTGAAAGCAATGAGAAACGGTCGCGCCCCCACGGCGATCGCGCCCGCAGTTTCGTGCACCCTCAATGGGCCGACATCGGGTGCGCGGGTAGGGTCGCGAGCTATCTGCTCGCGAAGTAACTCGAGCGCGCCTCGACGTACATCTTCAAGGTTTACGCGATTGGGTTTTAGGGCAGCCCGTTCGTAATAGAAGACAGGAATGAAAAGTTCCCGAGCGATCCGTTCTCCGGCCTGGTGGGCCAGTTTCACACAATCGTCGAGAGTCACTCCGCGAACGGGCACAAAGGGCAGCACATCCGTAGCACCCAACCGCGGATGCTGTCCCGTATGTCGCCGCATATCGATCAACTCGGTTGCCAGAGCCACGACCCGAACCGCAGCCTCCACAACCATCTTCGGCGCCGCCACAAAAGTAATCACAGATCGGTTGTGATCCGGATCCATATGGATGTCCAACACACAAGCGGTCTCAACCTTCGCGATCGCACCTGCCAGGCGCTCGACGGATTTAATATTGCGGCCCTCGCTGAAATTCGGTACACACTCTACAACGGCATTGCCGATTGCCGATTGCTGATTCTCGCCATTGCCGATTGCCGATTGCCGATTGCCAATTTTTAAACGCTCGTTTGACGAAGGTTTCATGCTTTTCATTGGCCAATTTCCAATGGCGATTGCCAATTTACGATCTTCAACAGTCCTTTGCTACTCTGATCGAGGTAATATGCTGGTGGAAAATCACAAAATCGGCAATCGCCAATTGGAAATCGGCAATGACTAATGTCGAGCCCGTTCATCAACAATCGGAAGAACGCCTGGCAGCGGCTCGAGGAGCTGCTGGCCCGGCTTGATCGCTCTTCTCTCAAACGCTTCCACCGTGACGAAGTGCGGGAGCTGGGCCGTATCTATCGTCGCACTGCGTCTGACCTGGCTGTTGCGCGCGCGGAATCTCGAGATCCGCGGCTGATTAATTATCTAAACAGCCTTGTGATTCGAGCACACGGCCGCATCTACCGGGCCGACGCTCAAGGAGGGGAACGCATCCGGGGTTTCTTCGCCCGCGAGCTTCCCCGCACCTTTCGGCGCACATGGCGCTACACCGCACTCTCGTTCAGCGTTTTCCTGGTGTTTGGTCTGATAGGTTTTGTAGGTAGTTACCGCGACACGGAATTTTCGGAGTTGATGGGGGTGCCACCTGCTTTCCGCGAACTCTATATCGAAACGAAGACACATTGGTGGGACGATCTGAATAAGGCGAACCAGGTGGGTGCCAGTCAGATAATGACGAACAACATTTCGGTCACGTTCTATACCTTTGCGTTTGGAGCGATGTTTGGGGTGGGGACGTTATTCGTTCTGGCCTACAACGGAGCCAATATTGGGTCGGTCCTGGGGCTCACATATCGCGTCGGCTTTGGAAATGACCTCGTTACTTTCATGGCCGGTCATGGAGTCATTGAACTGTCTTGCATTTTCATCGCCGGCGGAGCGGGGCTTCTGATTGGCAGCGCTTTGATCATCCCTGGCGATCTTTCGCGAGCTGACGCACTCAAGACTCGCGGTAAAGAAGCGATTCGTTTAATGATGGGTGTTGCCCTGCTGCTCGTCCTTGCCGGAGTGATCGAAGGATTTATCTCGCCTGCACCGATCGATCCCAGGATAAAATTCAGCATCGCAGCAATTACCGGCATTGCCTTGTATGCATATCTCTTGTTGGCCGGCCGCGATCAAGAAGAGTCACAACGTCACACCGAGGCCTTTCAATAAACCCAAGAACAAATAGAGCCTTGACTGCAGCCTAAGCAAACCAAAGACAAGGAACGATCCACTAAGTCTCACGAAACAACACTAAAAGAAATTTTTCGTGTTATTTCGTGTGATTTCGTGGATCGTTTCCCTGCTGTTAGAGCAGGCCTCTTTCCTTCACTTGCAAGTATTTTTCGAGCAGCGCTGGCGCCAGAGCGGCGGCGGTGACGTCGAGCGCCAAGCCGCCTTGTGACTCGACCAGACGCAGCGCTGCTTCGCGCAAATGCATTATCTCTTCGGCAACTGACTGGGTGAATAACTCACGCGCGGTTTCCGGCGCGGCGCGCACCACCGCCTTCAGATCGCGATCCGCAATGGTTACCACCAGCGGTAGATGACGGGGGCGCAGCAGCCTTAGCGATGCCAGCAACTCCTTCGACCCCTCTTCATCCACGAGATCGGTCAACAACACGACGAGTGATCTGCGCTTACTATTAGCAGCCACAAACTCCAGTGCCCGCGCGTAAGAAGGCTCGATCATTTCCGGCTCTACCGAATAGAGGGCCTCGAGGGCTGCTTCAATATGATCGCGGCCGCGACCGGGAGGCAAATAACTCTGGATCCGCCGCCCAAAGACCATCACTCCCGCATTGTCACCGCCCCTGGCCGCTGCCGACATCAGAGCCAGCGTTGCATGTACGGCGGAGTCCAGTTTTGTTTCCTGCTCGATCCGTGCGGTCATCAAACGACCGGCATCGAGGGCAATAAGGATCGTCTGGTCGCGTTCAATTTGATACTGGCGGGTGGTTAACTTTCCGCGGCGCGCTGTTGCGGTCCAGGAAATGTGACGCAGCTCGTCGCCGCGCACGTACTCACGAAGTGACTCAAACTCACGTCCCTCGCCGCGCCATGAGGTCTTGCGGTGCGCGGAGACCAGCGAGCGCGCTCCCAGAGCTTTCAGCTCCGCTTCACGGGCGCGTCTCATGTTTGGATAGACTTTCACCGCCGTCTGCTCACCCACTTTTGTTTCACTCCACGCAAGTCTTAACGGTGAACGAAATCGTACGACCGTTTGGCCAAACTCGAACCGCCCTCGCTTGGGTGGAGTGAGGCCGTAGACGAGCGCCGCAGAGCTTTGCCCTTCCAAACGCACCTTAGCCTCACGCATTCCGGATAACCTCATCTGGGGTGGGTATTCATCCTTGATAATAAGAGAGAGCGGGCGGGGAGTGCTGTTTCGGACTTTGATGTGGACCTCGGTTTCGGCCCCAACTGCAAAGCGCCCCCCAAATTCTCGCTTAATCTGCACACCTTTGGGCAGGTGTCCGCGGTTCGCGTCAATGATGGCGAGACTGATGAGAATGACGTCGTAAGCAAAGACGCCCCAACGCAGCCACGGACGCCCCCACGAAAGCGACAAGGGAATGAAGCCCAGGACAATGAGCAGGTAGAACAGTTTGCTGAAGACGAAGCGCATAATAGGAATTTCGGATTTCGGATTTCGAATTTTGGTTCGCGATTGGTGAAGGGTCTTAACTAGCTCATACTTAATCTGCCCGTAGTGAATCAAGTCGGGGTGGGTCGTTTCGCAAGCGCAAATTCGAAATCCGAAATCCGCAATCCGAATTCCACCTATCTCGGTACTTCAGCACTCCGCAGAATATCCGTAATCACGGCGTCCGGAGTGGCTCCATCGAGTTCTGCTTCGGCGCGCAGCGCCAGACGGTGGCGAAGCACTGGCCGCGCTATGTCGCGGACGTCGTCAGGCGTGGCAAACTCACGACCGCGGATGGCAGCCAGGGCCTTTGAGCACAGCAGCAGCGCTACCGACGCACGTGGACTCGCGCCATAGTGAACAAATGGATGCGCCCGAGTGCGACGAACAATGTCCACTGCATAATGCTGTACTCCGGCCTCCATGCGCGTCGCGGTGACTTCGCGACGGCATCGAGATATAGCATCAGGCTCGGCAAGTGGTTGGATGTCAACTTGATCTAGCCGGCGAGAGTTAAAGCCCGCATCCCAGTTAGCAACAACCTGCCGTTCATGCGCTTCTTCGGGATACTCAAGCAGGATCTTTAAGACGAAGCGATCAAGCTGGGCCTCGGGCAGTGGGTAGGTGCCCTCATACTCGATGGGGTTCTCAGTTGCCAGCACGGTGAAGATGGGTGACAGTGAGTGGGCCTCACCGTCAATCGTCACCTGTCGCTCCTCCATCGCCTCGAGTAAGGCAGCCTGCGTTTTTGGAGGAGTGCGATTGATTTCATCCGCCAGCAGAATGTCGGTGAAGATGGGCCCCTGCCTGAGACTGAAGCTGGAAGTTGCGACGTTAAAAATATTTGTGCCGGTGATGTCTGAAGGCATCAGGTCTGGCGTGAACTGGATGCGGCCAAAGTCAGCATTGACGATTCGCGACAGCGTTTTTACCGTGAGCGTTTTTGCCGTTCCCGGAACGCCTTCAATCAGGGCATGTCCCTCCGCCAGCAGCGCTATCAGAATCTGCTCTATGGGAGCATCCTGGCCGACGATTACTTTGGCAAGCTCGCGCCTGATGTGATCGACAGTGGAAGAAACGTATTCAAGCATTGTTCTGAAAAAGAAAATCCTGGGAGTGGAATCGTAGAGCTTTTAACTTTGGTCTTTGGCCTTTGGTCTTTGGACTTAGTAGTTGAAGCTCTTCAGCACAAAGACCAAAGGCCAAAGACCAAAAGCCAAAAGCTTTATTACCTCAAACCTTCTGTATTGCTTGTCTCGCGTCGCGGGCGCGCATTCGCAAGCCCAGCGCGCGTTCCACATCTCGCAGTCGTTTGACCAATTGAATCGACTGTCGTTCGGTTACCGGCGCCCCATTTATTGCTTCTTCACACTGACGCATTAGAACTTCAAGGGGCTGCGATTCCAGTGACGACCGTGCAGCTACCCGCGAGGCTATTTCTGCGCGCGGACTGTTGTATTCCATTCCCGCGTATCGCGCAAGAACTCGGCGCGTGCGCAGGTAAACGTTCTCAATTGCCAGATCGAATGCTCGCGCCCGCTGTTGGATTTCGGCCATGGAGGCCACAAATTCCAGGCTGGAGCGACGGTCGATCTGCTTCAGTGGTAATGGACGCGCAAAACGACGGCTACTCGTCCACAAGACCACAAGGACCAGCGCGACCAACTGGCCCAGGATCGGAAGGATCGGGGTGCCGGAGAAATAGCCGACCAGCGCGTTCTGTGTTGTTCCTTTGCCCTGGTGATACTCATCGAAGGCAATCAATCCCTCGGTTGTGGTGAGTAGGTTGACCGCGAGCTGAAGATTGTCCCTGAGACTGATTCCGCCGTTGGAGAGTATGTATGGATCGCTGAGTATCACGATACGACCATTGCCGAGGGGATAGTCTACTAATAAGGCTCCCCGGGAATCCGCCAGATGAACGACAGGGGCGGGCGACAACGGTTTGGACTGCTCGTCCGTAACCGCCGGCGGTCCCACCGTCTCCGGAGTAGGCGAAGGTTCATACCCAAACTCGTCAGTGTCTTCCAGAGTCTGTGCGGCTTGGTGGCCGCTTTTATTTTCGGTTTTGTTTCTAGAGAAACTGATGGTGGACGCGAATCGCGAAGGCATCACCGACTCGACATTCTGCGTTAGCAAAGTTGGCTGTACGGGCTGGACTGGCTTTACTTTCTCCGTCATCTCACCGACGTTGCCTGGATTAATAGTCAATGACGGATATTCCCCAAACTCAGTCGCAACCACCCAGCCGCCAGATGCGGGCAAGACTTGCTCTTCCGGTCTGCGGTCGACAAGCACCAGCCTGCCGCCGCGCGAAACCCACAAGAGAAGACTCCGGGCTTCATCTTCTTCGATGGGACGCGTGGTGTCTCCGATGATCACAAACGTCTGCACGCTCTGCCTGCCGTCTCCCAGCAACTGGGCGGGAACCTCCCGCCATCGCATGACCGGATAGCCCGATTCACTCAGTAAATCGTACAGAGCGCGAGTTCCAGTGGCGCCCGAATGATAGCTGGATCGGTTGGGTGCAAGCTCAACATCCGGTCGTTCGTCTTCGCCCTGGTAGCTGGCGGCATTGATTGCGATCAATACACCCAGCACGATCACTACCGTTACGATGATGCCTATTCTTTGCCGCATAACCTTTGATTCACTCACCGTGACAAAGCTTGCTTGTATCCTGTCCGGAAAGCGAGCCAGTCTGCTTCCGTGGCGTTGGCAAAGCGATACCAGTGTCGTTCGAAGCTGTCGGTAAGTTGTTTGACGTCACCGTAAAGCGGTTCTAAATCTCGCATCGCGCCCAGGTAATCGCGATTCGTCTTGTGCTGCGCGAGACTAATAATTTTCCGGTCACCCAACTCAACGAGTAGGGCGACATATGCTTTACGAATCGCTGCGCGAAGTTCACCGCGCCGGGCCAGGGACTCGGCGTCTGCCAGAAGATCGACCGCGGACTGATCGGGTTCGAGTTTCTCACCGAGGACGATCATCGGCCGGCGTTTGCCCTTCTTTTTTGTTCCTCGCTTATGAAATATCCGCGGCGCGAAGAGCTTCACGGCATACGCGATGACAGCCAGGGCCAGCACTACCACAAATATCTGGGCAAAGGTGGTAAATAAACCAGCTCTGCCGGGAGCCATCTGTGGTTGTTTGGGAAGGAAACTTTCAAGCCACTTCAAGAGGTCGCGCCAAAGTAGCTCAAGAGCGCTCACGTCCTTCTGACCACGGGCGTACTCTGGTCGCTGTAGAATCTCGCCGAGTTTTCTTGTCCTCTCAGCTTTTGAGGCAGTCGTGGTTTTGGCTTTTTCGATTTCTTCGAGACGATTCGCTAGTGCCTGAAGGCGTTCGGTAATGAGCGTCAGCGACGCATCCTGTTCGGATGCCGGCCCTCTCTCAAACTTCTCGAGGTCGCGATGCAGCCATGAATTATCGATCTTGAAGCTGGTGTCCTCCCACTCGACGTTTTCGTTCGCAGGTAGGGCACTGCGAACTGCCGCCAGGGTTTCCTTCATTCGCTCCAGGCGGGCCTCGGCAGTTTCACCTTCATCGGATTGAGCAAGCGTATCCAGCGCACTGACGGCTTGCTGGACGTGCCTCTGGTATTCACTCAGCGGCCTTGCTGAACTGATGACTGCGCAGAATGTAATTAAGAGGATTGAGAAAACGCAGCGGACCACGATAAAAGTGTCCTGTAGGGACGGAATGTCT
>JAMQPH010000438.1 GCA_023717605.1 Pyrinomonadaceae bacterium | reverse complement strand
TCTCCGGCGCGGCCGGTATTCGTGTTCGTACCTGGGAAGGCGGGGCCTTTGTTGCCAATTACTCTCACTCTTATCGGGCGCCGGCGCTGGAGGAGTTGTACAACTTCGGTCCGCACCCAGGTAATGCTACCTTTGAGATCGGTGACCCAAATCTCAACCGGGAACTCGGCGACGGTTTTGATTTCGGTATTCGTCACTCCTCCAAGCGACTGCGGTTCGAAGCCAATGGCTTCTACTACCACATCAAAGATTTCGTCTTCCTGGCTCCCACCGGAGAGGTTGAAGATGGTCTAACCGTCGCGGAGTACGATCAAGGAACCACTCGGTATGCTGGAACCGAGGCCCGGTTTGACGCCGCCCTACACCCTGCCATCTGGCTCAACCTGGGCCTTGACTATGTGAACGCCAAACTTACACAGAGCGACACACCATTGCCACGGATTCCGCCACTGCGCGGTCGCGTTGGACTTGAACTGAGATACAAGGGCCTGCTGCTAAATCCTGAAATGGTCATGGCTAATCATCAAGACCAGGTTTTCCCAACTGAAACAACAACGGCCGGTTACGCGGTCTTTAACCTTTCAGGCTCTTATTTGATCGCGAAACAACACGCAGCTCATATCATCTCTTTCAACTTTTTCAACGTCGGTGACGCTCTGTATCGCAACCATCTTTCCTTTATCAAGTCGTTTGCTCCGGAGATGGGACGAGGCCTGAGGGTCACTTACACGCTGCGGTTCTTCTAATCGGGATTTTCTACCTAGTTCACCCGCGGGGGGTTCTCAATGTGGCTCAGCAGTATGACCACATTCAAAAAAAGAGGAACCCCCGTTTCGGGCATTTCGTAGTCAATCCCAGCGGCCGGATCCGAAAACGAGAATCAAGATGCTCAGTGCAATCGGCTGGTCGTTTCGTTGACAGCAGCTCATGACGGCCCGTAAAATATGGCTTCCCCGTCACCTTGATCTTCTGGTTTTCATCACCGAGGTATCGCTGTGAGTCTAGTCAAGATCATCGTCATCACCGTTCTGATCATCCTGAGCATTCTGTTTTTGGGGCGCTCCTTCATATAGCTCGGGCTGGCTGCATGGTCGTGCCCTCTGAAACGCGTAATAAAACCCTGCCAACTTCAGATGCAGTTCACGTACTGTCGTTTCGGCGAACCTCAGTCCTCTTCTTTTGCACCCTTCTTGCAATTACAACCTCACTGTCGATCAGTTCGCCAGCGCAGGTTCCCACTGAGGACGACGTTGTTCGCGTTAGTACGGATCTTTTACTCTTCCCTATCCGCATCAGAGACAAACGGGGACAGGCTGTACAAGGTCTGACGCAGAGCGACTTGACGCTGAGAGACAAAGACCAGGTCACTGCCGGTCTCTATTTCGCGCCTGGCGCCGACCGAGTGGCTCTTGTTTTTGCGCTAGACCAGTCCGGCAGCTTGCAAGAGATCATTTGGCAGCAACGTGACGCGGCGCTCGCTCTTTTCGGCCGATTCAGCGAAAGGTCGAACATTGCCGTTCTGCGTTTCGCGGAAGCGCCTGCGGTTGTCGCTCCTTTTGGCCGCGACTCGGCCGCAGCGCGCGCAGCTTTCAGCTTCGCAGCCGGAGCTAACAGACGCACAGCGATATTCGACGCGGCAGCAAAAGCACTCCAGATGTTTGACGATCTTCCCCGCATGCGAGCCGAGCGTCGCATCGTCGTACTGATTAGCGACGGCCTCGACAACGCCAGTCGAACCAAGGCCAGCGCTGTGATCGATGCGGCGCTAAATAAAGGCGTGTCCTTCTACGTGATTCACTTGCCGCTTTTTGAGCCGCGCGAAGGACGACTTGCCGTGCGTTCCCCCTCGAAAGGCTTTCGCGACCTCGCCCAGCAAACTGGTGGCAAATATTTTCTGGCCGGAGATGCTGACGCAGCATTGAAGCCGGATAGGCACAACGATCTCACGCCAGTCTTTCAGGCAATTGAAGAGGATCTAAGAAGTCAGTATCTGCTGGGATTTTACCTTAGTGAAACTGCGCGCGATGGACGGCGGCATCGCTTCTCGCTGGGCCTGGTACCGGGCGGGGTCGAGTACTCAGTGGGACGATTTGGCTATTCGCGCGCGCACGACTTTTTCGTGAATCTACCGAAGACCGCTACGAAAATTCCAAGCTAACATTGCGGAAAGAGATTTCCACAGGCCACTAACAGAATGACTGAAAATAACGAGTTAGGATTGCGAACCATCCGTCGGGCGTTGATTAGCGTCTCGGACAAAACTGGAATCGTCGATTTTGTCGGCCAGTTGCAGCAGTTCGATATTGAAATTATAAGCACTGGAGGAACGTCAAGAGTCTTGCGTGAGGCCGGTCTCGCGGTTCGAGACGTCTCAGAAGTGACTGGCTTCCCAGAGATGATGGACGGTAGAGTCAAAACCCTGCATCCACGAATTCACGGAGGCTTGCTGGCTGTAAGGGACAATCCTGAGCATCAGTCAGCAATGCAGGAACAGGGCATTGAGCCGATTGACATGCTCGTAGTAAATCTCTACCCGTTCGAGCAAACCGTTGCGCGGGAAGGGGTCACGCTCGACGAAGCGATTGAACAAATAGACATTGGCGGCCCGGCCATGGTGCGATCATCCGCCAAGAACTTCTACGACGTGGCAGTCGTCGTATCTCCCGCCCTCTACCGAAAAGTGGCTACTGAGATGCAGGTCAATCGGGGGGCGCTCAAGCTCTCGACGCGCGCGCACCTGGCAAGGCTCGCGTTTCTTCAGACGGCGAAGTACGATCGTGCTATCGTGCAATATCTTAGTTCAGCGATGCACGCGCCGGGAGAGGACACGTGCTCGGACGCAGCCTTGGAAGAGGTGGGCCAGCATTTTAGCGTGACGCGAGAAGAGGTCCGCCAAACTCAATCTCCCAAGAAGGAGGTTGGACGAAACTCGCCGGATGTTCACCCTGATAGGCCAGATTCCTTACCAAATGGCATCGTGCTGTCCGGCAGAAAGCTATTCGATTTGCGTTACGGTGAGAACCCACATCAACAGGCCGCGCTTTACTCCGCCGGCGAGGCCCATGGAATCACGCATGCCGAACTGCTCGGCGGTAAAGAAATGTCTTTCAACAACTACGTGGATACTGACGCCGCCTGGCAACTTGTTTGTGACTTTGAGGAAATTGTCTGCGCAATTATCAAACATACAAACCCGGCTGGTGTCGGCCAGGGAGCTTCCGGCGAAGAAGCGTACCGGAAAGCGCTAGCTACCGATCCAGTTTCGGCTTTTGGGGGCATCGTTGCTTTTAATAGAATTGTAGACGAGGGCGCCGCCAGGGCGGTGACTGAGATTTTCACAGAAGTAATCGTCGCGCCTAATTACACACCGGAGGCCCTCGAACTCTTGCGCGCAAAAAAGAACCTGCGGGTCTTACGCGCCACTACTGCAGGAACTGTGGACCAACTCGAGTACAGGCAGATTAGCGGTGGCATGCTCGTGCAGACTCGGGATATTCACAGGCTACAGAAGGAAGATCTGCAAGTCGTTAGTAAGCGGGCGCCAACTGAAGAAGAAACAAGTGCCCTCCTTTTCGCCTGGACTGTCTGTAAACACACGAAGTCGAACGCGATCATTTATGCGCGCGACGGGCAGACTGTCGGGGTCGGCGCTGGACAGATGTCCCGCGTTGATTCCGTAAAGATTGGGGCTATGCGCGCGCAGCTTCCAGTCCTGGGCTCCGTGCTAGCCTCGGACGCTTTTTTTCCTTTTCGGGACGGCATAGACGAAGCTGCAAAACAAGGGATCACCGCCGTGATTCAGCCCGGTGGATCCGTGAGAGATGAGGAAGTGATCGCCGCAGCCAACGAGCACGACCTG
>JAMQPH010000433.1 GCA_023717605.1 Pyrinomonadaceae bacterium | reverse complement strand
ACAGTCTCTACAGCAAATGGTTCTGACTGGTGAGTGACTCCGCTCGTGCTGAGTGTGAGCCCCCTGGACCGTAAATGTGAAGCCGCGTCCTTTTTGTGAGGACGCGGCTGTTGTGCTTATAATCAAAAACTTCAATTATTCTAATTGTTCAAGAAGAGATCAGACGCGGAATAATTTATGGGGCTTTTTTGGAGACGCAAAGGTAAGGATCAGTTTGTAACGCTAGGCCTGAACGAACCGGCGGTTAGTCAGAGTCCTCAAGCTGAGCCAGTTACGGCGACGAGTAGTTCCGAGAAAGAGCGGGTGATTCACGATGAATCACCGCCACCCTTGTCGGAACAACCTGGGTTAGAGCCAGTTGCAACTGGAGCTGGACCGACTCCAGTCCCAACTCAAGTCGTGACTGAGCCTCGAGTTCAGGAACGGCCAAGGCCGCCGGAACCTGATCGGGAATCAGCCCAGGCTAAACCGATCTTGCGCGAAGATTCATTGGCGCAGAAACCAGTTCCCAGTCGTTCGCCGTTTGCTACCTCCATACTGGGACTAAACCTCTCGATGGAGGAATTGCAGGCGCAGGAGGCGGCTCTTGAGCAGGAGTTCACAGCCCGATTCCGAAGAGCTGTCGCGGCCACTCGTGAATCACTTTCAGAGCGGCTAGACACTGTCTTCCAGGGCCTCAAGCAAATCGACGAGAATCTGCTCGACGAGCTCGAAGAAGCGTTGATTGCTGCTGACATCGGTGTGGCGACAACCCAGCACATTCTGGAGACAGTCAGACGCGGGATTGCCCGGAAACAGATCAATGACCTCGAGGCACTCAAACAGGCAATCAAGAATGAGCTCTTAAGAATTCTGCGAGCGTCAGAGAACCAGGGCGTGGCATCCGAAACGACAGTTCCAGACGATGTGCTTCCCTACGTCATGATGATTGTCGGAGTTAACGGTGTAGGCAAAACTACCACCATCGGCAAACTTGCCCAGCGGATCAAGGCCGAAGGAAATGATGTGCTTATTTGTGCGGCCGACACCTTCCGCGCTGCTGCTTCGGACCAACTGGCGATTTGGGCCGAGCGCACTGGAGTTCCACTGATTCAGCAAAAGCAGGGAACTGATCCCGCCGCCGTACTCTTTGATTCCCTCAAGGCCGCTAAGTCACGCGGTTCTGACGTATTGATTGTTGATACCGCGGGCAGATTACACAACAAATCCAACCTGATGGCTGAACTGGAAAAGATGAAGCGAGTAGCGGGGAGGGAAGTTGATGGCGCGCCTCATGAGACTCTGCTGGTCGTTGACGCCGTGACAGGCCAAAACGGGCTGGAGCAGGCGCGACAATTTCTCAAGGTTGCAGGCGTAACCGGAATTGTCCTGACCAAACTAGACGGCACCGCAAAGGGCGGAATTGCAGTGGCCATAGCAAACGAATTGAATCTGCCGATCCGTTATGCCGGCATCGGTGAAAAGGTTGATGATCTGGTTGTCTTTGATCCAGAGCTCTACGTGAACGGGCTATTCGAGTAGGAACTGTGCCACAGACTATAGCGAAAGCGAGTGACGCAATTGAGGAATGGAGCGACACGGATCATCGCATGATGGCCCGGGCTCTTGCCCTTGCCGCGAAAGGAACCGGTCAGGTAAGTCCCGGACCTCTAGTCGGCTGTGTGATTATGACCTCTGAAGGCGAAGTCATTGGTGAAGGTTTTTACGTCTATGAAGAAGTGAAGCACGCGGAGACACTGGCGCTCGAGCAGGCGGGAGGCCGAGGCAGGGGCGCAACCGCATACGTATCGCTGGAACCTCACGCCCACTTTGGAAAGACACCACCTTGCACTGATGCTTTGATTGGCGCCGGGATAAAACGCGTGGTTGCGCCAATCGAGGATCCCAACCCGAAGGTTTCGGGCAGAGGCTTTGAGCATCTGCGCTCAGCCGGCTTGGAAGTCAGCAGCGGACTGATGGCTTGCGAAGCGAAGAAGGTTAACGAGAAGTATTTCCACTTCATGAAGACCGGGCGGCCGTTTGTTCACCTGAAGCTGGCCACGTCTCTCGATGGCAAGATCGCCACTCGCACGGGAGATTCGCGTTGGATCACCGGTAAGGAATCGCGTGCGCGGGCCCACGAGCTACGACATGAGTACGACGTAATTCTAATCGGCGCAGGCACGGCACTCGCCGATAATCCTTTGTTGACCGATCGTTCGGGCAAACCGAGGAGAAGGCCGCTCGTGCGAGTCGTACTCGATGAAAGACTACAAACCGATCCCGATTCTCAACTCGTGCGGACTGCAAACGAAGGGTCTGTCTTGGTATTTGCAGGTGAAACTGTTGAAACAGGAACGGTCGAAGCCTTGCAGAGCCGAGGTGTTGAGATTGTGAACGACAGTTACAAAGGCCGGGACCTGCAGACCGTATTGGAAGAGTTGGGAAAACGTTCGTTTCAAAGCGTGCTCGTTGAGGGCGGAGCCACCGTGGCCGGGAATCTCATAGACGCCGGGTTGGTAGACAAAGTCACCTTCTTTCTGGCGCCTGTAATTATTGGAGGCCGAGACGCTCCCAGCGCTATCGGCGGTCAAGGTGCTGAAAGACTGATCGACGCGCTAGAGTTAGTCGATGTGGAAATAGTCCAACGAGGCCGCGATATTGAGGTGACCGGGTACCCGGCCAAGACGGGGTGACAGGGAGATGCGGAGACGGGGAGACGAGGAGACTGGGAGACGCAGAGATGGGAAGTCTCGACAAAAGCCGGAAGACGATCCACGCCATTCGCACGCCTCAAACAGGGCCGCGCTTCCCCGTGTCTCCGCTTTTCCCCGTCTCCATATCTCCGAGTCTCCGACTCTGACGCATCGCCCTTCAAAGCGCTTAGGTCAAAACTTTCTCAACGACGGACGAATCATCGATCGCATCATTCAGGCATTAGATCCCAGGTCCGATGAAACGATTATTGAAATCGGCCCCGGGCGCGGAGCACTCACCGCTCAACTTGTCGAAAACTCGGCCGCGGTGGTGGCAATCGAGTTTGATAGGAACCTGATAGCCGGGCTGTTGGAAAGATTCGGTTCCAACGAGAACTTCAAACTCGTTCAAAACGACGCGCTCGTTACCGATTTCTGCTTTGAAATAAAGCCTGCCGCTCAAGCTCGCGTGGTTGCCAACCTCCCTTACAACATTTCTACTGCAATTTTGCAGCGATTAATTCAGCAGCGAAGTTGTTTGACGGAAATGATCCTAATGCTGCAGCGTGAAGTCGTTGAGCGGATCACTGCGCCTGCAGGGTCAACTGATCGCGGCTATCTCTCGGTTGTCGTGGAAGCGTACTGCGAAACTGAGAGGCTCTTTGATGTGGCCCCAGGCTCGTTCCGTCCTATACCGAAAGTGTGGAGCAGCGTTGTTAGGTTGAAGGTTCGACCGCGTCCTGCTGTTTCAGTCAAAGATGAAGCTTTGCTATTGCAGGTGGTCAGCGCCGGGTTTGCCCAGAGACGTAAGACGATTCTCAACAACCTTCGTTCGGCGCCGACGGAATTGCAGGAGTTAATCAAACTGCACGGCGGCGCCAGTATTGTGCTTTGTCAGGCAGAGGTCGATCTTCGCAGACGTGCGGAGACTTTGACACTTGAGGAGTGGGCTCGAATTACTCAAGCGATTGAGTAGCATCTAATCTCTCCGGAGTGGTCCGGACTGTGATCCCTCAGGTTGCGTAAATTCGCAGGTTAGGAAGGG
>JAMQPH010000389.1 GCA_023717605.1 Pyrinomonadaceae bacterium | reverse complement strand
GAAGCGAAGAAGAAGCAGGTGACGATTGTAGTCAAGGAAGTTAAGTTTCGACCCGGAACTGACGACCATGATTACAATTACCGTATGAAGCACGCTCGGGAGTGGTTGCAGGAAGGTGACAAGGTAAAAGCCACGATCTGGTTCCGCGGGCGTGAGATGACTCATCGTGAACTCGGTTCCCGAATCCTTGCGAAACTGGAAGGCGATCTACAGGACCTCGGTGAAGTAGAAGCCAGGCCGCGCATGGAAGGCAACCAGATGTTCATCATCTTTGGTCCCAAGCGACACAAAGGTGTTGCGAAGCCCGAAAAAGCGGGCGCAGTCGAAGGCAGCAGGCCGGTGCCAGAAGGCGGCAAACCGAAGCCAGAAGCCAGCAAGCCAGCGCCAGAAGCCAGCGAGCTGCCGCCTGAGGGCAGTGGACAGTAAAGCATTTTAGATTTTCAATTGCCGATTGCCGATTTTGTGTTATCGCGACCGCGTCTGAAATTGGCAATTGGCAATTGGAAATGGAGAGAATGGAGAACAGTTAATCATGCCAAAATTAAAAACACACAAGGGTGCGGCCAAGCGCTTCCGAATTACGGCGACGGGGAAGATCAAGCGCGGTCATTCACATGCTCGCCACATCCTGACGAAAAAGACTAATAAGCGTAAGCGCCTGCTGGACATCGACGTGCTGGTTTCGAAATCGGATCAAGAGCGCGTGGAATCGATGCTGCCTTACGGCCGCGATTAATACTAACGATTAAGGATGAAGGCGAAAGGATGAAAAGCAACGGTCCTTTGTCCGTGAAGAAGAAAGGGGATTGAAGTTATGCCTCGAGCAAAACGTGGAAATAAACGCCTTGAAAGGCGCAAGAAAATATTGAAGCTCGCGAAGGGCTATCGCGGCACGAAATCGAAGCTTTACCGTTCGGCGAAAGAGTCGGTCGAGCGTGGGCTAAATTTTGCGTATACCGGAAGAAAACTGAAGAAGCGAGATTTTCGTAGCCTCTGGATCGTGCGCATTGGGGCCGCAGCGCGGCTTAACGGACTGAACTATTCTCAGTTCATGCATGGCCTGAAACTCGCGGGTATTGAGCTTGACCGTAAGGTGCTCGCCGATCTGGCTGCCAACACACCGGACGCTTTTGCGGAAGTCGCCGTGCAGGCGAAGAACGCTCTGGACAGTGAACAGCGACAAAAGGCGGCTGCCTAAAACAGCGCACTCATTCGCCGATGGCCGAAAGTCAAAGCCAGGAAGATCCAACGACCCAGGTTGAAGCTGCAAGCAAAGCGTTCGAGCATGAGTTCGAACGCTTTGTCCGCTTTACCGGTCAATCCGCAGCCGTGCAGGGATTAACTCTGGACCAGGCGGAGTCAGAGCAGCGCGCTCTGGCAGAGCTGCGCACGCGACAGCTGGGCAAGAAGAGCGCGCTTGCCAATTGCAAGAAAAGCATCGGCCGGGTGGCGCCGGAAGGTCGTGCTGCCTTTGGCCAACTGGTTCAGATCCGGGAAGCTGAAATCTTGTCGGCCATTGAGCAGGCGGAAGCGAAACTGAAGGATCACATTCAGTCGGCTCGCACTCAGCGCGAAAGCATTGATGTGACATTGCCCGGTCGACGACCCAGGCGCGGACATATCCATCCAATTACACTCGTGCGCGAACGGCTTGAAGATATCTTCGTGGCCCTGGGCTACGCGATTGAGGATGATCGTGAGATTGAAACCGACTTCTATAACTTCGATGCGCTGAATATTCCACAGAACCACCCTGCTCGCGCCTCCCAGGATACTTTCTACACGACTGACGGGCTTGCTCTGCGTTCCCAGACCTCAACGGTCCAGATACACGCAATGCAGCGACGTGGAGCACCGGTGCGAATGATCGCACCGGGCCGTGTTTTCCGCCGAGACACTCCGGACCCGACGCACAATCCGATGTTCTTTCAGGTGGAAGGACTATGCGTGGATCGCGGCATTACCATGGCTCATCTTAAAGGTACTGTGGCCGAGCTGCTGCGCCAAATGTTTGGATCCGAAACGGTCACTCGTTTTCGTCCCTCGTACTTTCCATTCACCGAACCAAGCGCTGAGTTTGATTTTAGTTGTTTCAAGTGCGGTGGATCGGGTTGTCGGATCTGCAAGAATTCCGGTTGGATCGAGTTGGGTGGATCAGGCATGGTCCATCCGAACGTACTCAGCGCAGCCGGCGTAGATCCCAAAGAGTTTTCAGGCTTCGCTTTTGGTTTTGGTATCGACCGGATGGTGGCGCTGATGTACGAACTCGACGACATCCGCTTGCTGTTCGAAAACGACGTGCGATTCCTGGAACAGTTTGAATAAAAACTTTGGCCTTTGGTCTTTGTATTTTGGTCTTTGGGCTTTGTTTCGATCAGGAAAAGTTGATTTGCACAAGAGTACAAAGACCAAAGGCCAAAGACCGAAGACCAAAAACCCAAAGCGCAAAGCGCAAAGTACAAAGAACAAAGTTCTAAGATCGCCCTATGTTGATCAGCTATAACTGGCTAAAAGAACTGACAGCGACATCCTTGACTCCATTGGAGTTGCGGGAACGACTGACCATGGTGGGGTTGGCAATCGATGGCGTGGAAGAGAAGGACGGTGACTCTGTCCTTGATGTCGAAGTCCCTTCGAACCGTCCTGACTGTCTCTCCCATGTGGGGATTGCTCGTGAAGTAGCAGTCATCGAGTCGGGAGAGATTCGCTCGCCATCCTCTAAACCCGCCCGGGTTCAAGGACGGGCCACCGAGCTGACGTCAGTGGAAATCCGTGATACTGATCTCTGCCCGCGATATGCCGCCCGACTAGTGCGCGGGGTGAAGATCGCTCCATCACCAGCCTGGTTGACGAAACGCCTGGAAGAGATTGGGCAGAGACCCATCAACAACGTCGCTGACATCACCAATTATGTGTTGCACGAGTTGGGCCAGCCGCTTCACGCGTTTGATTTTGCAAAGCTCGATGGGAAGCGGATTGTTGTCAGACGTGCAACCGCGAGTGAGAAATTGAAGACCCTAGATGGTGTGGAACGCATGCTCGTCGGCAACATGCTGGTAATTGCGGATGCCAACCGACCGGTTGCACTGGCAGGGATCATGGGTGGCGAAAACTCCGAAATCTCTTTTCAAACAACGGACGTGTTGATCGAAAGCGCGTACTTTAGTCCAGACTCTGTTCGTCAGACTGCAAGAAAGCTGGGCATGGATACAGAAGCCTCGCGTAGGTTCGAGCGCGGCGCGGATTGCGAGAACGTTTTGCGCGCTCAAAACAGATGCGTCGATCTGATCTGCGAGATCGCCGGTGGTGTTGCCACCGAGGACGCTATTGACGTCTACCCAAGCCCTCTGCCGGCACGGAGCATCGCATTTCGTCCCGCTAGAGTGGAGAGTCTGACCTCGCTGCGCGTCTCTGAAACCGAAATGAAGCGTATTCTCACGGGGCTCGGCAATGTTCACACGGAAGAATCGCTCACGGTCTGGAAATGTGTTCCACCCACCTGGCGGATTGATATCGAGCGCGAAGAGGACCTGGTCGAAGAAATTGCCAGGCACTTCGGCTACGACAAGATTGGCTCCGAACTCCCTCCATCAAACCAGTCAGGGGAGCATCAACCAAAGGAGCTGAAAATCCGCAGATTGCGCCGAATGCTTCAAGCACTGGGCTTTGACGAAGCAATCAATTTTAGCTTTGTCGACGTAGCGCATGATAATCAGTTTGAGTTGGTTCCGGAATTCAATTCCCAGAATTCTGAGCACAGTTTTATCGAGCTTAAGAACCCCATTATTGAAAATGAGGTGCGGATGCGTCCGACACTTATTCCAGGCTTGCTGAATTCTCTCCGGCATAATCTTAATCACGGTGTGCGCAGCGTACGTTTGTTTGAAACTGGGCGGGTTTTTGCAAAATCGGACTCTGGCGAGCTGCCAAACGAACGTGAGGCACTGGCCTTGATTGCGACTGGTGGGGCCAGTGAAGAGAGCCGAGCACAAGCGCCGCGGGAAACGGACTTTTTTGATCTTAAAGGGTCTTTGGAAGCAGCAGTTGCGGCGATGAACCGTGGACCGCTGCGGTTCACGAAAGCCCAGGCGAAACACTTAAGGGACGGTCAGTCGGCAAGGATATTGTTGGCTGATGGAACACCCATCGGGTCCCTCGGCAAACTGGCAGATGCGGTTTCTGATGTTTACAAATTTCGCCAGTCTGTTTATGTTGCCGAGCTTGATCTCACCAGGTTGCTAGCTACCGAAGAGCTTCCGGCGCAATACGAGCCGTTGCCGCGTTATCCATCCGTCATACGGGATCTCACTATTCTGGTTGATCGCCAAATTACTTTGGAAGAGTTGCTGGCTACCATTGAAGAGCAGCAGGTTGATGATTGCCTCGGCGCCCAATTTGTCGGGACCTACGAAGGAGCGAACATACCGGAAGACAAGCGCGCCGTGACTCTCAGAATCGAATATCGCTCGGATGAGCGTACCTTGCGCGACGAGGAGGTTGAGGAGCGCCAGCGCAGCTTGATTGATTCGCTACTTCACCAGTATAGTGCGCAACTGCATTGAGCAAATAAATCGTCTTCAACTGCACAATCAGTCTTGCGCTTGCCAGCGCGAAGCCGCATAATCACAGCCGCTTGAGTTAGGTTGATCCCAGGAGACACTGATGGTCGGTTTATCTGGATTGGAAAAGTTCTCGCACCTGGAAGACAAGATCTATCGCACCATCGAACTCACCAAAACACTTCGGCAAGAGAAGGAAAGTCTGGAAAAGGAGCTTTCGCTAGCGCGCCGCGGAATGGGTGTACCTAAGGAAACCGAGCGGCTGGAAAGACAGGTCGAACAGCTCCTAGCCGAACGCGACATGATACGCATGAAGGTGGAGGCAATGCTGGACGCGGTTGCGGCTCTTGATCCTGAACTGGCGGAGGAACTCAAATGACCGCTGGAATCGGCCAAACGCTTGGTAAAAGCAGCATGGACACTACTACCACGACTCCCACGATCAGAGTTGAGATTTATAACCAAACCTACAACATTCGCTCCGATGGCGACACGGAGTACATCATCCAGCTTGCCGAATTCGTTGACAGCCGCATGCGCGAAATTTCGTCAGGCACCTTGACCGTTGATTCTCTAAAGGTTGCGATCCTCGCTGCGTTGCACGTCGCTGACGAACTTCACCGCCTAAAACATCTTCATGAGCAGGCTGACGCCCAACTTGCCACCCGCAGCGCCGAGTGCGCGGAAATGCTCGATCGGCTGCTGAAAGTCCGAAGCAGTGTGGAGCAAGGGCAGAGCGGGGCAGGGAAGCTTTCTATCGGGTAGCACTTCTCCCAAGTTCGATCAAACCATTTTCCATTTCTCATTTCTCATTTTCCATTTGGTCATTTTTTGCCTGTCCGAGCGGTTTTAAGGGACGAGGCAAATATCCTGCACAAGTCCCTATTCTCCTGCATGAGGTTAGCAAGCAGTCGCGGTCCTAAGAGCTGACTCCGCTCGACTATGCGAAGCCAGATTGAGGTTTCATTCAATTCCTTTAGCACAATGCGTACCTTGTGAACGAAATCCGCGTGGCTTTCCGCGCCCCTCGCTTCACCATAATTCGGAGCCGGAGAAGTGCCAGCTCGTAGAATTTGTCCGGCAACGTGTTTTCCCGCAGGAGTTCGTGGCAGCTGAGATGAAAGCCTGACTATGCGGACAGCAAAGTTGCTAAACGCTCTTCTAGTTCATCCGCGCGGGCTTGATGTTTTTCATTGAGGTCGGGTGCCACTTTGTGAGGCTCACTTTCTAGCGCGAGGATGGCCGGCAATAGTACCTCTCCGGCCGAAAATGGCCAAGCAATGACCAAATGAGAAATGAGAAATGAGAAATGGAAAATGAATTGGTACCTTACAGATGTCCACCTAATTTCGAGTCAAAATTACCTACTTCCCGCCGCTCCGCGGCTATGCTAGTATCCAAGGCGGCGGAGGGAAACTTTCTGCGGGGCCCGTCACCGAGTTACGATGATTGAGCCAACGCCGTTAAATAGGGAGACCGACGCCGCATCAGCCAGTGCATTTCTTCATCGTTAAGAATTGCCAGAGGCTGCGGCAGACATAGGTCACCCACCTGTAAATGCAGGTTCAATTTCGGCTTCGGAGCGACTCAGCGGATCTCCCTCCCGCCAATCGGTCGTAAATCGTAAATCGTGAATCGTAAATAGAATTCCTTTCTATTTCACGATTGACGAGTTTTGATTTACGACCTTTTTCTTTTCACGATTACGGCTCCCGATTCCCGACGTCTTTATGAAAGTCTTGATGATTGGTGATGTGGTGGCTAAGCCCGGGCGCATTGCGGTGCTGGAGCGCATACAGGATTTGCGCGAGCAGTACGCAATCGATCTAGCCCTGATGAATGCGGAGAATGTAGCCGGTGGTTTTTCTATTACCCCTTCGCTGGCTGAGCAACTTTTCGCCGCCGGCATCGACGTGATGACCTCTGGGAACCACATTTTCGATAAAAAGGAAGCTATCGAATACGTCGCCAAGCAGCCCCGGTTGCTGCGGCCAGCCAACTATCCGCCCGGAACGCCTGGGAGTGGGCTCTGGGAGGGAGAAATAGGCGGTACGAAGGTAGCTGTAATTAACCTTATGGGGCGTGTTTTTATGCCGCCCTCCGACGATCCCTTCCGGATCGTGGAAGGTTTGGTGAGTTCGCTGTCTTCAGAGACTAAGGTGCGGCTGGTGGATATGCACGCGGAGGCGACCTCGGAAAAGGCTGCTATGGGTTGGTATCTGGACGGACGCGTTTCGACAGTGGTTGGGACGCACACCCACGTCCAAACCGCAGATGAGAGAATCTTGCCTCAAGGAACGGCTTACCTGACCGATGTCGGTATGACAGGTAGTTACGACGGCGTAATCGGCATGAACAAAGCAGACGTGATTGCCCGCTTCACTTCCGTAATCGCACGCAGAGCCGAGCACTCGAGTGGGCAGGTGCGCATTTGCGGAGCCGTGATCGACATTGACGAGACAACCGGGAAGGCACGCGCCATTGAGAGGATCAATCTTGCGCATGATCAGTGAGGGAGGACTGGGGCAGGGGAGATCATTTCCATTTCTCATTTGACATTTTTCATTTGTCATTCAGTCATTTTGCATCGTTGACTTCTTATTCGTGTCCGTTCGTGTTATTTCGTGGATCGTTCTCATCTCTCGGCCAAGCAAACGATCCACGCAGTAACGAAACATCACGAAAGGAGATCAGAAAATGACAAATGAGAAATGGAAAATGAGAAATGGAAAATGAAAACCGCGTCGCCTACGTCTGGACCGTGGACGTTACTCCGGAGCAGTTTTCGGGGGAACTAACTCTCCACTTTGGGAGGTCTTGAGAATCGGCGGGGCCAGTAGACGTTGAGCGTAGCCTTCAGGAAACGAGCGTACCCGACCCGATCCATCAGTGACCACGTGCCCGGTTTCGCCTTCGGAAATTATCTGGGCATCGCTGGCGCGAACGATTTCGTAGCCAAACCGCAGCGAGCGCCGGCGAAGTTCGGTAATGCGGGTGCGAATCAAGATCTCGTCGTCGTAATAGGCGGGAGCCTTGTAGCGGCAATAGCTCTCGGCCACTACCAGAAAGGCGTCGTCATTCGTCTCCATGTCGCGATAAGAAAATCCGCGGGCCCGGCAATACTCGGTCCGACCGATTTCAAACCAGACGAGGTAATTGGCATAATAAACGATGCCCATCTTGTCGGTCTCGGAGTAGCGCACGCGCAAAACCGTCTCGTGCCAATCTCCGATCACATTTTCCGGCGCCGGGCTCGTCAAGGGCGAATATCTCCAAACTCTTCAGGAAAGAGAATGTCGAATGAATCTTAAATTGCTACTTGGCTTGAAACGTTTAGCGGACTATAAGAGCGAAAGCCGGAGGTTGTCAAAGCAAATCGCCCGGATAATCGGCCAGTTGGCTGGTTCCAGCCTCATTTTCGCGACGGTTTTCATTGCCACTCCGCGGGTCGCGTCCATGCCCCAGGCAACGGCGGCGGCTCCAAGTGCTCCACGCAACGCGGCAATAGTGGCCACCACGGTTACGATCCTGAAGGAAACCAGCGAGATCCGGGAACTGGCGATCCTTCGACCGGTAAAAAGCGGCGCGCAGTCTCGAACTGAAATCGAGCGCATGATTATTCGCAACCTTGATGAGCAAACAACTCCGGCCGAGATGCACGCGACTGAACTGGCGTTGAAGAAACTTGGGCTGGCGCCGTCAGAGTTTCAGTACCGTTCCTTCGTAGTCAAGTTACTGACCGAACAAGTGGCCGGTTACTACGATCCAAAAGCCCAGCAGTTCTACCTTGCCGACTGGATCGAGCTCGAGGGACAAAAGCCCGTAATGGCTCATGAGTTAACTCACGCCTTACAGGATCAGCATTTCAACCTGCGACGTTTCGAAAACTGGCCGAAGGGCGACTCCGACGCCGAGCTTGCTGCCCACGCGTTAATCGAAGGTGATGCCACGCTCGCAATGACGCTCTACATGGCAAAGAACCCAATCGTGGCCCTGGCGTTCATTCGTTCGCTGGGCGGCAGCAACATGGCCTCAGAGCAGATCAAACTAGCGCCGCGAGCTATCCGCGAATCACTGATATTTCCTTATGAACAGGGATCTGAATGGGCCACGCGAGTTTATAAGCGAGGTGGTTGGGCTTCCGTTTCACAGGCCTACTCAAAGTTGCCTTTATCCAGTGAGCAGATTCTTCACCCGGAAAAATATTTCGACTATGAGGTGCCTGTCAAAATAGGGCTGCCTGACTTTCGCACCGCTTTGGGCTCCGGGTGGAAACGAATCGACTATGACGTAAACGGTGAATGGAGCTTCTATCTGATACTGGATCAGTTTCTAAATGCCTCAGCTGAATCGCGTCGGGCCGCGGCGGGCTGGGCCGGCGACCGCTATGCGCTTTATGAAGGATCGAAGCCCGGTGAAGTGTTCATTGTTCAACTCACGGCCTGGGACACACAAGTCGATGCCCGGGAGTTTTTCGACGCCTACGCGAAACGCACCTGGCGACGCTATCCAAACGCGAAGGCGACGGAGATAACCTCCGACGTGGATACGAAAGCCGTGAATGGCCCTACTCAGAGTCCTGTGAAGGAACGTCACGAGTGGCAGACAGATGAAGGTCGCGTCGTGGTGGAGCTGCAGGGCCCTCGAGTTCTGATCATGGAAGGGATTCCTGGTCACGCGGACATCAAGGCACTCTCAAGAGCTTCGTGGCAGTAGGCCGCTCACCAACGAAAGGAAGCAGTCAAGAGGCCCCAGCAGACGGCAATAGGTTGAATTCCGTCTCGCCTTCAAAGCCCACA
>JAMQPH010000376.1 GCA_023717605.1 Pyrinomonadaceae bacterium | reverse complement strand
TCCGAGCAGAGCCTCCGCCTCGCGTACCATACGGCCGACGATTTCGCCGGCCGTCGCAACTTCGCGAATGAGACCGACCACCTCCCCGGCAAACACACACGTGTTGTCAACGTCGCCCGCGTTAAGGGCATTCCAGTAGCGTGCCTCTTCACGTTCAAGGGTGGCAGGCTCGGCGAGCGCTGCCTCGCGCCCGTGCCAATCCATGGTGAAGCGCGTCTTGAGCACGCGCGCGGTGAACGGCTTCGGCCAGTCGAACCGGCGCGCGATGTCGACGACGGTGGTGCGGATCGTTGAATCCCCGCCGGCGGCGACTGCTGCTTTTTGTAAACTCGGTGGAACGAGCGCTTCAGTGCTCGCCCAGAAGCGTGAGCCGACCAGCACGCCATCGGCGCCAAGCATCAAAGCAGCCGCGAGCCCGCGCCCGTCGGCGATTCCACCAGCTGCGACGAGTACTGTCTCCGGCGATGCGCCCGAGAGATAGTCGGCGATCTCCGGAACCAGCGTGAACGTTGCCCGCTCAAGCCCGTGGCCGCCGGCTTCCGCGCCTTGCGCCACGATCACATCGGCGCCGGCGGCGACCGCTTCGCGTGCCAATGCTAGCGTCTGGACTTGGCAGATCAGCCTCGCGCCGGAGGACTTGATCCGCTGCCTAAACGGGGCGACTTCGCCGAAAGACAGCATCACGCCGGCGGGCGCATGTGCGAGCGCGAGTTCGAGCAGATGGGGCTTTTGCGCGAGCGACCACGTAATGAATCCGCAGCCAATGCGGGCACTCCCAGCAGCGGCGAATTCCCTCTCGAGCCATTTGGCATCACCATAGCCACCGCCGATCAAGCCGAGCCCGCCCGCCTCGGACACGGCAGCCGCGAGCCTGCCACCTGCCACAAGGCCCATAGGAGCGGAGATGATCGGATGCTCAATACCGAGCTTCTGCGTAAGTCGCGTATGCATCGTACCCTCCGCTTGGCTAACGTAAAGCGGGCTAACAGCTGATTAGACGACACGATGGGTAACGGTGTATATACAGCAGCTGTATAGTACCCTTGTTGGGCAGCAGCTGTATAGCTTGGCCAAGCGCGTGCACCTTTCTGGGTGATTCCCTGTATATGAGCTATAGCAAGACACTCACAAAGTTGCGGTCACAAGTTGGGCACGAATCCAATGATACGTTCGAATACGCTAACTGTCTGGACAACTTATCTGTACAGACCTTCGGGGTGCGCAGATGACAGTCATGTCATGATGGAATTAATAAGTTTCTTCAGATCAGGAAAGGGGAATGGTTGCGAAATATAACCCGCCGCTCCAATATATTTTGCTTCCTGATCAGTCCAATTATCGCTGGCTGACATAAGAATAACCGGAATGCCTTGGTAATCCTCCTGCAGCACCGGAGAAACATTTCGCTACCCATGACGGGCATACGGATTCCGCTGATCACCAAGTCAGCATTGAAAGTGGACATCCGCTCCAATGCCTCTACACCATTTTCTGCCCCTTCAGTCTGATAACCCTCAGATTTGAGGAATTCACGGATTAGATCCACCAAAATACTTCGGAATCGACCACCAATATCTTAGCGCCCATAAATCCCCCCCCTGTTCCTGTACACTTCTGAACTCCCATGGCCCCGTGGGTAGACCTGCCCCCGACTTTGGATACCTTTTAAGTTAGGATCCCCGCCGGAGGAAGCGGCACTCACGTCACAACTTCCATAATCGGATAACGCAGTCTGATCCAGCCGTTACGAAATGCTTGCCATCGGGCAACGGCTTTACGAGAAAACCTGTTCTCGTTCCCTCAATTTCTCGAATACACCTATCACCTGACGTGAGGTCGATCTGTGTCACCGACTCATGCCCACCACAAAGAATTCGATTCCCGCAGGTACAGAAGTCAACTGATTCGAATTCCATCGGCGATGTGTAAATCGACAGGGGTTCCCGTAAACTCAAGTCCCCAACGGCCCAAACTTTTACTTTTTTGTCCAGACCGCAGGTTACCGCCTTCCGGCCATCAGGCGAGACTGCCAAGCATCGAATATCCCCCTCATGTGCATCCCGCTCATCGACCATCGCGCCGGAATCGTTGTCCCAAAAACCGATTTTGCCTGAGCTGTTTACCATCATAAGAAGGGCATCATCCCATATGAACTTGACCCTCCGATTAATTGCGCTCCCCGGCGTTTGCATCGTTCGAGTTGTCGGCTCGCTTGTCTCGTGTAAAAACAACTCATGCTTTCCACAGGATGCGAATCTGCTCCCCCTAGAGCTAAATGCAAGGCCAAGAACCGCATTGCGATGGCACTCGTAGCGATGAAGCATCTTTCCGGATGTCGCGTCCGAGATAACAAGCCTCTCGTCGATGGCACTAGCGATGTACTTCCCATCTGGCGACCAGGAAACAACGATTCCCCTGTTCGGGATTGATTCCACGTTCGAACTGCCGTCGGTCTTCACGAAGAAGATCTCTGTGGATAGCGAACCGCAAACCACCCAATCGCCATCAGGGGAACAATGCAGGCTAGTGAGCGACGCCTTGACAGTTGCCAATGTTGAATCTAGCTCTAGTTTGGGGACGGGCATTTGGCGGTCATTTGGAACACATATTATTTGGCGAACTCGCAAATGACAGCCTCAGTGACGTTGCAGCGTGGATCAATCCCATAGCACGGTCGGTTCGCCCTTTTTCATAGAGGTTCCACATTTCGGGCAGGGGCGGGGAGATCGCCATCGCTTCACCTTGTGCATTCCGGACTTTGGGCAGTGGATTGGAATGCGCTTTGCGTTAGCGGAGCCAGTATTCTCGGCAATGGTCACATCGTATAATTGCCGGCACTCCTCGCAAACAACCGTCGTCGTCAAGCATAC
The DNA here is from genome assembly GCA_023717605.1 of Pyrinomonadaceae bacterium. Lineage (GTDB taxonomy): Bacteria > Acidobacteriota > Blastocatellia > Pyrinomonadales > Pyrinomonadaceae > PSRF01. The sequence continues at coordinate 483 of JAMQPH010000376.1, read as the reverse complement.
CATTCCGGCATCGTCGCCCCCGGAGACTTCGACGGCATGAGCACAAGTGGGGCAAAAAAACCGATGCAACGTGCCCATAATAATTCCTTCAAGAAAGCCTGATTACATATACCTGCATTCGTTATTCAATATCATCTTAGAGCTTTCTCCTGGCCAAACGTATGCACGGTTAAGGTCGGAAAATCTTCGGTCTTTGAAAAACGCTCACGACTGCGGAAACAGAAAGGGTGTCTGAACTATCGATACTATAAAGCAATTTATCGCCGGAAACGGAATAGCACTCCTTTAACGGCGGCGCACTTCCACCGGACACCCGCCGCCCCTCACCCCGATAAGAATCCCTCTTCCATTCCCCTCTGAACGAAACTCTCCAACTCCTCGAGGTAACGGTGCGACAAACTGATCAGGTCTTTAGAGTGTCGTTGCGGCGAACCGATCCGGTCTTTAGTTCCGGGCCAGTCAGCGAACCGATGCCGAACCTTT
>JAMQPH010000365.1 GCA_023717605.1 Pyrinomonadaceae bacterium | reverse complement strand
GAAGAGAATTGTGCAAGTCTGGGGCGCCCACGGAGGGACGCCCCTACAATTATGCCCCGCGAGCAAGGTAAAACTGCCATAGCATCCTCGCCGCGACTGAACGAAACGGTCGCCACCGGTCCCCCAGGCCGACAAGCTGATCTATAGTCGGGCGCTGCTTCAGCCTCTTGAGTCTGGTTACTGCTGTCGCGAGGGCGAGATCGCTTGCGGGCCAGATGTCCGGGCGACGCAACACCATTAACAGATAAATATCTGCGCTCCAGGAACCAATCCCTTTCACCTGCATCAACGACGCTTTCGCATCCTCATCGTTCATTTTCGCCAAACTACGCAGGTTAAGGCTGTTGCTGTTGATCGACTCAGCGAGGTGAATGCAGTAAGCAGTCTTCTGCCGGGTCAGGCCCAACGACCTGAGGTGCGGTGCTCCCATTTCAATGACACGTTCTGGCCCAAAAGGTTGAATGTGTTGGTTCAAACGCTTGTACATCGATGCCGCAGAGGCTAGCGACACCTGTTGTTCCAGGATGATCTGAATCAGAGTGGAGAAAGCAGGCCTTCGAGACCAGAGCGGGGGCGGACCGTAGGCCTTAAGAATAGAGGAGAGGTCTTTGTCGCGTTTGGCTAAACGCTTTGCCGCAGCAGCGAGGGAGATTTTGGTCAGTTGCTCCGGAGGCATAGCGCCAGATCTTGTTAGCTGGCTGGCTGCGCGTGCCCCAGGGCGAGTTCTATAAAATTCTCAAAAAGAATTCTGCCGTCACGGGATTCGTTTTGGTGTTCCCAGCGCGTGCGGGTCTTGTTCCAATCTTCGAACGACTTTTCGAGGTGGAACTGCACTGTGTAGATGAGCTGACCGTTGTCGCGATTTACCATCATCTGGTTGCGGCAAAGGTATGAGGTTGCAAGAAGCTTGAAACCAGCGGGAACCTGGTCAAGCTGCAATCCATGGTTTTGCCAGACACGAAGGATGCGAGCTTGTTTGGTGTAATCCTGCCAGAGACCCGAACCGGGACTGTTGATTCCCCGAAAGATAGGGTCTTGCGGATCGGTGATACGCACGAAGCGGTACTCATACTCATTTCGACGGTTCTCCCGCTGTTCATGCTGCTCAAGCCGATCGAGGGTAAGAACGTGCGCGCCAAAGCTCAAGCCAACCAACTGATGGCCACCGCAGATCCCCAGTACCGGGATCTTTGTCGTGCGAATAAAGTTGCCAAACCCGTCAATTATTGCCGGCCGGTAGAAATCAAAATCACGCAGAGTTCCGCTGAGGACAATAGCATCCGGCTTAAACTCTTTAACGGCCGTCGCCAGGTTTGCCAAATGAGTGACGTGGCTAATGGGATTCTTTACGAGACGAGAAATGTTGTTAAGAATATTCTCAATCGCGAGTGTGGCAATGGTTCGCTCGCGCTTGATTTGTGCGGCAGCCGCTTCACCCCACTCTTTATGCCCCACATCTGAAAGGTCATCAGCGTCACGAAGAAGGTTGTCCACCACGAGCACACGCGCCGCATCGATGCGCTTCTCAATGGGTTCATAGCGGCAGAATGTCTGTTGGTTGAAAGGAAAGGGGAGCGGTTCTGTAGCGTCCAATGTTCGATTCTCTTCGATTGAAAGTTCTCTAATCTCCTGGGTCATTTATATGCGCAAAGTCCAATCATCTCCAAAATAAACTGCATCAACTTCCACTACCGGCCCGTTGTTTCGTGCTCTGCTTAAACTCTGGAACCGGAGTCCCGGCCCCGGCGGCGGAAATCTCGCTTCCTAGTTTAGCAATTAACAGGCCATGAATTCGAGCCCTGAATGAGTCGGTCCGCTGGGCGGCGCTGTGATTTGCCAGGAGAAGCATGCGATGCCAGGAAGATTCGAGTTCGTCGGCGAGCTCCGAAATCCTGCTAATGTCGTAAGGAACCGCCACTTCCGGGCAACCCGCTCTGGCGAAGACAGACAAGTAGCGAGCGGTTGCAAGGTCCGGGCAGAGCAGACGGCGTCGACCCACTTTTAGTTCCACTCCCAGCAAAGTGTGCTGAATCTCCACCCGAGGTTTCCGAAGTAATGTCCCTAAATTGTACGAACGCGTTCTCATTTTCAGAATGCGCTCGCCGTAAATCGTTGGCAGCCACGCGTCCGCCAGTTCAGTTTTGACCTTTTCAGCGTACTCTTCAGCGGTCACGAGGTAAGGGCTAGTCTGATGTGAAGCCTGTTCCCGGCCTTTTAAGGTTCCCATTAACGCAGCGACAGCGTCACGATCGGTTTGGCTTGCAGCGCATTGATTACCTGGCCGGGGAAGAGTCCCAAATACAACACGCCAGCGACGGTAATAACCAGGGCAAATGCGATGCTGGCCGGAATCGGGGGCGCTATCCACGAAGTCGTGCGCTCTCGGAAGAACATCACAATAATCAGCCGCAGGTAGTAGTAAGCGGAGACTGCGGTGTTTAGCACGCCGATAACCACGAGAATCACGTACCCCTGATCCAGGGCGGCGCGAAAGACCATGATCTTACCCATGAACCCGGCAGTCAGGGGCATACCCAACAAGCTGAGCAGGAAGAGCGACAACGAGAAAGCCAGCACGGGAGATTGGAAGCCGATGCCGTTATAGTCTTCCACTTCGGTCCGGCGATCCCCGGCGCGAGCGATTAGTTGCACCACGGCAAAAGCGCCGATATTCATCACAGCATAAGTTAGCAAGTAGAAAGTCACCGCAGTGATAGCGGCGTCACGCTGTTCAATAGATGATGCTGTCCCTGCAGCAATGAAGCCCACCAGAGCGTAACCCGCATGCGCGATGGATGAATAAGCAAGCATGCGTTTCACGTTGTTCTGCACAATCGCGGCCAGGTTGCCAATGGTCATCGTCATGATGGCCAGAACGACAAGTGAAGTAATCCACGCACTGTGGAGTTCACCCGAGACTCTGGTGTTGGTGGCCGCCGCTACGAATGGAAAGCCGAAGACGAAGACCCTCATGAAAGATGCAAAACCGGCCGCCTTTGGTCCGGCAGCCATGAACGCTGTGACGGGAGTAGGCGCTCCTTCGTAAACGTCGGGCGTCCAAATATGAAAAGGCGCAGTTGCGATCTTGAAACCAAAGCCCACAAGCATCATAGCCGCGCCCGCGAAGAGCAGCGGCGGATACTGGGCATCATTGAGCCGGCGAGCGATCTCCGCCACATTTGTCGTCCCGGGCAGTCCGCTGATTAGGGCGGTCGCGCCATAAGTGAGGGCGATGCCATAAAGCAGAAAGGCGGATGACAGTGAGCCAAGGATAAAGTACTTCAAAGATGATTCGTTCGAGCGTACGTCTGTGCGGCGAAAGCCAGCCATCACGTAAGTGGCAATTGAGAGAATTTCCAAACCGAGGAAAATGATCACCAGATCGCCGCCCGAAGCCATCAGCATCATGCCGGCGGTTGCGAACATGAGCAGCGAATGAAACTCGCCGGCAGGGAGTTTCTCGTTCTCGACCCAGACCATCGAGATCAGCACGGTCAACGCCGAGACGATAAGAAAGACGAGCGTAAACCCGAGCCGAAGCTCATCGAGAACAATCATGCCGTTGAATGCCTGGCTGGCTCCATCCCATGACAGCCAGAGCCAGATTGTCGCCGCTGCCCCGGCGAGTAGACCAACGAGTGAAATACCGCCGGTTACCCAGCGCTGATCTGGTCGCGCAAAGGCATCGACGAGCATGACTACCACACCAACGACACAGATGATCAACTCCGGTGCGATGAGCGCGAAACTGACGTCGGGAGGCGTGAATTGTAAAGCTAAGAGAGAATTCATTTGTTTCGAGTTTGGTCTGTGCCGTGGCTACGGTCCGCTTCAGACGCGTTGAAACTGAGATCATGAGACTCGCCCCGGGCACTTTCCGGCTTATTGCCGGCGTAGGATCCTCCGGTCCGCGGCGCTAGCACGCGAGCGACGCTCGCCTTTGAACGATCCAGAAACGGCCGCGGAACGACACCCATTACCAGCATCAAGATCAGCAGAGGCAACAGCAACCCAATCTCGCGGGCATTAAGATCGGTGAGCTTTGCATTTGCGGGATTCGTGACTTTGCCAAAAACGACGCGCTGGAGCATCCACAGCATGTAGACGGCGGCCCAGATAACTCCCGTGGCAGCGAGCATGGTGGCGATCCAGGAATACTGGATGGCGTTTGATGTCCAGGCGCCGAGCATTATCAGAAACTCCCCGACGAAGCCGTTGAGAAGAGGCAGTCCAATAGATGACAACGAGGCAAAGACGAACAGAGTGGAGAACCAGGGCATCGGTGTCGCGAGCCCGCCGAAGTCGCTAATCAGACGCGTGTGCCTACGTTCGTAGATGAAGCCGACAAACAGAAACAACGCGCCGGTAGACACGCCATGGTTAAGCATCTGGTAGAGCGCGCCCTGCATGCCGTATTCAGTGAAAGAGAAGAGGCCGAGGACCACAAAACCCATATGGCTGACGGATGAGTACGCCACCAGCCGTTTTACATCCGGCTGGACCATGGCAACAAGCGCACCGTAAATAATCCCTATGATCGCCAGCGTGATCATGATCCAGGCAAACTGGCGCGACATGCTCGGAAACAGGCCGATATTGAAGCGCAGCAATCCGTAGGTTCCCATCTTGAGCAATACGCCAGCGAGAATAACGGAACCGGCGGTCGGTGCCTCGGTGTGCGCGTCCGGGAGCCAGGTGTGCAAAGGAAAGAGCGGAATCTTGATGCAGAAAGCAAACGCAAAAGCCAGGAACAACCAAAACTCCGCGTTCGGGGTCAGGCGCGCTGGTTGCGCGCTCATGGCCGCGAGTATCGTCGCGTAATCAAACGTGCCGTAGATGAAGTAGAGCGCGATAATACCAACCAGCATCAGCAGACTGCCGACTGCGGTGTAGATGAAAAACTTGACGGCAGCGTAGATTCTTCGTTCACCTCCCCAAATTCCGATCAGGAAGAACATCGGCACCAGCGAAGCTTCGAAGAAAAGATAGAAGAGGAGAAGATCCAGCGAAACAAAGACGCCAATCATTGCGCCTTCCAGCATGAGGAGAAAGACATAATACGAAAGTTGGCGCTTGGCGATTGCCGTCCAGCTCGAGAGAATCGCGATCGGCATGAGCAGCGTGGTTAACAGCACCAGCCACAAACTAATGCCGTCGACTCCCAGGTGATAACGAGCGCCGATAGCACCAATCCAGTTAACATTCTGCTCGAACCGGAACTCGGCCGAGCCCGCACCACTCACCAACAGCAACGAAAGAGCAAAGGTGAGGGTGGTCACAGCCAGCGCTATCCACTTGTAGTGAGCCTCTTGCCTGCTGGGCGCAAAACTGTAAGCGACGGCGATCAACGCGCCGAGAACTGGAAGCAAGATCAAGATCGTGAGCAAGTATTGCCGCATAGTTTTAACGAGCCAAGCCCAGGGCGTTGGCGCCAAAGTAGGCGAAGAAGCCGATCAGAACCAGAGCCCCGATCAAGATGATCGCGGCATAGCTGCGAACAAATCCGCCCTGCAGGTGACGAACCAGCCGGGCCCCTTCAGTTACCGCGTCGCCAAGGCCGTGCAGGAAGCCGTCAATTACACCGATGTCGAAGAGCTTCCACAGACCTTCACGCGAGATCACTACAACTGGCTTGATGATCGTGGCATCGTAAATTTCATCAACGTAGTATTTGTTCTCGAGTATGCGCGGCATCTGCAGCAACGGGCGCTTCTGGAAAATCAGCCAACCGGTCCCAATTCCCAGGGCCGCAATAAGCACCGACACCAGGGCGAGCAAACGCTCCTGACGAATCTCTTCCGGCGAATGTGCGTGTTCAGTACTAGCGCCTGCCGGACCTTCCAACGCATGGATCGCAGGCGCACCGTCCAGCTGCTGCGGTTTGGGTGACAGCCACTGCATTTCATCCGCGGCGTGAGTGCTCTCTCCGTGGGGCACACTTGCCGGGGCGTGACTGACCACGGGCTCAAGCGTTTGCTCGATATAGTTGACAGGATAGTCGCTGAACAGTGAGCCAAGTGCGTAAGGCACCCCGATAAAACCACCGACTGTGGACAGCACGGCAAGAACGATCAGCGGTACGGTCATCACCCAGGGAGATTCGCGAGGCTCATGGACGCTGTCGTGAGTGTGAGCTTCGTCTCCTTCCTCATGGTGATCGACGTGTTTCTCGCGAAAGCGCTCCGATCCCCAAAACGTCATAAACATCATGCGCGTCATGTATACCGCGGTTAGCAGGGCGGTAATCGCGCCAATAAACCAAAGCGCTTTACTCCAGATGGGACTGGGCAGACTAAATTCCCCCGCACTCCAGGTCTTCCAAAGAATCTCGTCTTTCGAAAAGAAGCCGGCAAAGATCGGTATCCCCGAGATTGCCAGCCAGCCGGTAATCATGGTGGCAAAAGTGATGGGCATGTATTTCTTAAGCCCACCCATGCGCCGCATATCCTGCTCGTGATGCATGCCGTGAATCACTGAACCCGAACCGAGGAAGAGAAGCGCTTTAAAGAAGGCGTGGGTAATCACGTGGAAGATAGCGGCGACGATGGCGCCGACGCCACAGGCGAGAAACATATAGCCGAGCTGGGAGACGGTCGAATACGCCAGCACTTTTTTGATGTCGTTCTGGGCGAGACCAATGGTAGCGGCAAAGATAGCAGTAGCAGCGCCGATGATTGCCACAATGAACATCGCTGTCGGGGCATGGGTGTAAATGGCTGAACAGCGGACGATCATGTAGACGCCGGCGGTGACCATCGTGGCCGCATGAATCAAGGCGGAGACTGGGGTGGGGCCAGCCATCGCGTCAGGCAGCCAAACGAACAGAGGAATTTGCGCACTCTTGCCTACCGCGCCAATGAAAAGAAGTATCGCAACGGACGTAGCGCCGCCGGCAAATAACGCATGCCAGGTAAACGGGTCAACGCTCATGTCTTTGAATGCTTGCAGCGCGCTCATGACTCCGTGGTCAGGTTTTGCAAAGAAGCTGATCGAACCTGTCAGGAAGAAAACGAGCATCAGGCCCAGCACAAATCCCCAATCCCCAACGCGGTTTGTAATAAAGGCTTTCTTAGCTGCGTCTCCCGCCTCTTTGCGGTCCGTGTAGTAGCCAATCAGCAGATAGGAGCAGAGTCCCACCCCCTCCCAGCCCACGAACATGAGGAGGAAATTGTCCGCCAGGACTAACGTCAACATGGCGAACATGAAGAGGTTCAGGTAAGCAAAAAAGCGAGAGAAGCCGCTGTCACCATGCATGTAGCCGACAGCGAAGACGTGAATCAAGAATCCGACGAACGTGACAAAGAGAGCGTAGGCACCGCTCAGACGGTCCAGTGCCAGAGCGAAGTCAGCACGGAAACGCCCCACCTGAATCCAGGTCCAGAGGTGATCCAAGATTGGTTCGGTAGAGCGAAGTGCGCCGTTGGACTTGAAGGCCAGGTAGAAAGCGATGATGGTCGAGATGCCGACAGATGAACAGGCAATGATGCCAATGATCTTCTCATTGCGAAGCCGCCGGCCCACAAACCAGTTGATGGCCGCCCCAGCAAGCGGCGCAAAGATGATCAAACTTAGAAAGTTGTTTTCCATTAGACAGGCTGTCGGTGTCTTGGTCTTTGGTCTTTGGTTTTTGGTCTTTGATCTTAGACTTTGGCGTTTGAGCTAGCTAGTGCCGTCGAAATTTGAAAACGAAAGCCAAAGACCAAAGATCAAAGACCAAAGATCAACAATCTACCTATAGCTTCATCACGCTAGCTTCATCAACATCCAGCGATTCACGGTTGCGGAAAATGGCGATAATAATGCCCAGGCCTACCGCCGCCTCGGCCGCGGCTACTGTCATGACAATGAATACAAAAAGTTGGCCGGTTACGTCCTGAAAGAAACTCGAGAAAGCTACGAACGTGAGGTTCACGGCATTGAGCATCAACTCGATGCACATGAACATCGCGATTACGTTGCGCCGAATAATTACGCCTACAACGCCAATAGTGAAAAGAATGGCCGAGAGGGCCAGGTACCATGAAAGCTGTGGGCCCATAGTGCTCAGTCTCGTTTCTCTGGGTCTGACTGCAGTTCCACACCCATAAGTTTGGCTGCTTCCGCAGTCGAAGTCGTCTCGACAGCCGTCGTGTCATCAAGTGATCTTGGATTAATGATATTCATTGCCAGGACCTGGGCTCCGGGAATCACGCGCGCGGTTGGGGATATTGTGTTTCGGTGGCG
>JAMQPH010000308.1 GCA_023717605.1 Pyrinomonadaceae bacterium | reverse complement strand
CTCGGTGGCCGAGAACATCGCTTTCGGGGTTGAGAAAGCTGAACGCGCCGAGGTCGAGTGGGTGGCCGAGATGGCGGGGCTGGCAGACGATATCAAGGGCTTTCCGGAGGGATTCGACACAATGGTGGGTGAGAGAGGTATCACTCTCTCAGGCGGTCAGAAACAAAGAACAGCCATCGCCCGCGCCGTTTTGCGTGAGCCGAAGATCCTAATCCTAGACGACGCCTTGTCTTCAGTTGATACCTATACAGAAGAAAAGATCCTGGGGCGGCTGCGGGGCGTGATGCGTGATCGAACAAGCCTGATTGTTTCTCATCGCGTCTCGACGGTACGTGATGCCGATCTGATTTGCGTGCTCGACGAGGGCCGCATCGTCGAGCAAGGCACCCATCATGAGTTGCTGGCGCTGGGCGGTGAGTATGCCGACCTTTACGAACGACAGCTGCTGGAAGAGGAACTGGCAGCAACCTGAGTCATTGCCGATTGCCAATTTGGTATTCGTTGGTTCTTGATTCTAGATTGGCGCAACTGGCATCGGCTGGTTTCTCTCATTCACACCGTGGCTTTAGCCCGGTGAAGGGACTTGCCCCCATGATTCCCTAACCGTTTTAACGGTTTGGAGTGTGCCGGATGACTCTCTAAGAAAACCGTTAACACGGTTCCGGATTTCGAACTCGCTTTTGACACCGGGCTAAAGCCACGGTGTGACTAAGATGGTTACGAAAAAGCAAAATGATCGGGGGTAATATTTAATCGGAAATTACCGATGAAACCAACCAATCAGAATACAGCGCCGAATATTGACGGTCGTTATCGAACGATGCTGACCTTGTGGTTCGCACTGTTTATGAGCATCGTGATTTACTTCGGCATCGCTCTGTTTATGGGACCTGAGAACAATAGCGACTCCGATGCCGCACCGAACACCCTTCTCACTGTCGTTCTGACAGCTCTGGGGACCGTGCTTGTATTAGTTTCATTTCCGGTCAAACGAACGTTTCTTGAGCGGTCAGTTGAGAGGCAGGAAGTAGAGTTGGTGCAAAAAGGTCTGGTGTTTGCCTGTGCCATTTGTGAGGTAAGCGCGTTGCTGGGATTGGTCGAACGCTTTGTTACTAACAATCGTGGATACTATTTGTTGTTCCTGATCTCGGCGATTGGCATTGCGCTACATTTTCCACGCCGCGAGCAACTGCTATCGGCAACTTATAAAACTTCATGGAACGGAGCCGCTTCGTAAAAAGTTAATGTCCACAGCCGTAAAACAATTTCACGAAGAAGAAGCAATCGGAAAGACTTACGACTTCCAGATTGCTCGCCGGCTACTGAGGTATCTCAGGCCTTATCTGCGCATGTTGATTCCCGCATTGGTTCTTACCCTGGTTCTTAATCTGCTGGGTATTCTGCAACCGAAATTTACCCAGTACGCAATCGACTGGTACATCCTGCCGCGAAAGACTGACGGTCTCATGCTGCTGGTAGGTTTGTTCTTTGGCGTTCAATTCCTGCGGCTGGTGTTTTCCTACCTGCAGACTGTCTTGCTTAACACGGTAGGCCAGTACGTGATGTTTGACATCCGTCGCGAACTCTACGACAAGCTGCAACACCAGGAGGTGGCTTACTACGATCGTAATCCAGTTGGCCGCATCATGACGCGTCTTACCAATGACGTCGATTCGCTGAATGAGCTCTTCACGCAAGGCGTGACCGACGTGCTTGGCGATGTGGTCATGATCGTAGCGATCATCGGCGTGATGTTGTGGATGGACGTGCGGCTCACATTGGTGACGCTGTTGACTGTGCCGTTGCTTTTTGCGGCCACCACCTGGTTTCGCAAAGGCGCCCGTCGCGGTTATGACATGGTGAGAACGCGGATCGCGCGCATTAACGCATTTCTGCAGGAACACTTCGCCGGCGCACAGACAGTGCAGATCTTCAATGCAGAAGCCAAGTCGGTGCACAAGTTTGATGTGATCAATGCCGATTATCGAAAGGCCAATATCGATACGATCTTCTTTTATGCGGTCTTTTTTCCTCTGGTCGATTTCATCGGCGCTGTCGGGATTGCATTGGTGATCTGGTATGGCGGCTATCGAGTCATGAATGGGGTGCTGACATTGGGCGCGCTGGTGGCCTTTATTCAATATTCTGGCTTTCTCTTCCAACCGATACGCGACATCTCCGATAAGTACAACGTGCTTCAGGCGGCAGTAGTTGCGTCGCACCGCATCTTCAAGACGCTCGATTTGCCGATCGCCATTAAGACCCCTGAGAAGTCGATGAAGTCGGGCCGGGCCCAGGGTTACATCGAGTTTGAGAATGTTTGGTTTGCTTATAAAGATGAGGACTGGATGCTGAAGGACGTTTCGTTTGCCGTACGACCTGGACAATCAGTCGCACTCGTTGGCCATACGGGGTCGGGCAAAACCACGATCACAAATCTCCTGATGCGCTTCTACGACATCCAGCGTGGTCGCATCCTGCTGGACGGCGTTGATCTTCGTGATTGGGACCTGCAATCGCTGCGTGAAAATTTCGCAGTGGTGCTGCAGGACGTCTTTCTCTTCAGCGGTACCGTGGAAAGCAACATTCGCCTGGGACGTGAGACTATTTCTGACGAACGGGTCACCTGGGCCGCAAACGAAGTGCACGCCAACAAGTTCGTCGAGCGCTTAAAAGACGGTTACAAGGCTGAAGTAAGAGAGCGTGGCGCCGGGCTGTCTGTTGGTCAAAAACAGTTAATTTCATTCGCCCGCGCACTGGCTTTTGATCCAGCCTTGCTCATCCTCGACGAGGCAACCAGTTCGATCGACACTGAGACGGAACAGTTGATACAACAAGCCATTGAGCGCGTGATGCGAGATCGCACCTCGATTGTCGTGGCGCACCGGCTGTCAACTGTGCAAAGGGCAAATCAGATCATCGTGCTTCATCACGGCGAGATTCGCGAGCAAGGTACGCACCAGGAACTGCTGGCGCATCGCGGACTCTATTGGATGCTGTACAAACTTCAGTACGCCGATGGTGCTCGATCGGAACCTGTCACGCTGCCGACCGAGGAAGACGATCCAGCGCCGATTACCAGCCGATTGCAGTTCAGCGAGTAGTTGTTTTGGAGTGCGCCGGCAGAGCGAAGCG
>JAMQPH010000306.1 GCA_023717605.1 Pyrinomonadaceae bacterium | reverse complement strand
CATCTGCGGTTTCATGACTGTTTATTTTTTAGGATCGAAAGGCTTCTGCACCTACGCCTGCCCTTATGGCGGATTCTTTAGTCTCGCTGACAAGCTCGCGCCAGGAAAGATCAGGGTCACCGACGCCTGCAATCAATGCGGCCACTGCACCGCGACCTGCACTTCGAATGTTCTCGTACATGCAGAGGTGAAGCAATACGGGATGGTTGTCGATCCGGGCTGCATGAAATGCATGGATTGCATTAGCGTCTGTCCAAATGACGCTTTGTATTTCGGATTTGGGAAGCCGACGATCGCGGTTCCGAAATCGATTAAGAAAGCTTACTCGTTGACTTGGCCTGAAGAGATCGCTGGAGCGGTAATCTTTCTGGCAAGTTTCCTGGCGGTCCGGGGAGTTTACCAACTTGTTCCATTCTTGATGGCGCTGGGTTGTGCGTCGGTCACGACCTTTCTCACTCTAAAAACATGGCGGTTGTTCCGCGCAAGAGAGTTGTCTTTTTACCGCTTTAATTTGAAGTCGTCGGGCACAATTCGAAAAGCTGGATGGGGATTTCTGACCTTTGCGATTGTCTGGGTTGGCTTGAATGTGCATAGTGGCTGGGTGCGCTATAACGAGTACGAAGGCGATAGTGCATTTCAGAAACTTCAAATCCCTGATGAGCTTGCGCTGGCGCAGACAAACCCCGATCCCTGGCTCAGCCCGATCGATCGCCAGAACGTCTTCGAAGGGAAAAACCACTTTCAAGCCGCTTCCGATTTTGGGTTCTTTGTAAATAGAGAGGGGCTAGCAAAGCTTGCCTGGTTTGAGTATCTCTCTGGCGACGCCGAGCAATCCGTCCAGTTGCTCGAGCAGGCCGCAGCGCGCCAACAAGGGCAAGCAAAGGCTTTGAGCCTGTATTATCGCGGCACGATCCTGAACCGTTTGGGGCGTTACGAACAAGCGCGGACGAATCTCGATCAGGCTTTGGCGGAGCGAGCCGACTTGATTCTCGCTCGCGAGGAAAAAGGCGAATCGCTCTGGCAACTTGGTCGCAAGGAAGAGGCCATTTCAATCTGGATCGACGCCGTGCAACGAAATGGGCGTCTTGTTTTGGCCAATAATCAACTCGCCGGCGCCCTGGCGTCGCTGGGCAGATCCGCAGAGGCAATCGTCCACGAAAAACAGGCCGACCAGTTCACACCCAACAATCCGCATTACCATTGGATGATCGGCCTGCGATTGCAGAACCTCCGGATGAACGAGCTTGCTGAGAAACACTTTCAGCGAGCGATCCAACTCGATCCCGGATTCCAGTTACGTCGGGAGAGTCGTCCTCAATAGATTTCGGATCACTAAACCACGTTACTTACTCTCTCGGCGTCGATGTCTCACCACCTGGCTTCTGCTTCGCTTTCGTCACTTCCCTTATCCGGAGAATCATCGCGGTGATCAGTACCAAGCGTCCAGGAAGGCGGATCGCTCGCTGGGAATGTCTCGATCAAGTTCAGGTCTATCTCTTTCTCGCTCATGGCAGACTCGTCCTCTTTCGGTTTGCCCGCCTTTGCTCGTGCGCTATCTTCCACCATAGATGGTTGCTCCCCTTATGTTCTACCAGGCGACTGCGTATCTTCCCCGCCGCGGATCGGCGCCCGCGGAAGAAACCCCGGTTTGTGGGTTGTAGACGATTACTGTGGGCGCCGAAAGCGTACCCCAGTCGGATTGGACCTTAACCTTGTGGCCGCGTGACTTGAGTTCGGCGATTGTCTTCTCAGCGATGCGCGACTCAACGTTCAGTGACCCAGGTAGGAACTCGTGATCGTCGAATGAACTAACGTAGTGCTGGGTATCGAAGCGAGCCCCTTCGACGGCTTCCTGCGGGTTCATCCCAAACTCAACGATATTGAGAAAGACTTGCAACAGCGCCTGGTCCTGATTGTCACCTCCAGGTGTGCTCAAAACCATGAAAGGCTCGCTATTCTTGAGTACAACCGTCGGCGTGAGAGTAATGCGCGGGCGTTTGCCGGGCGCGACGACATTTGGACTGTTGGGATCCGTCAAAGCTGACTGCAAGCGCTGGCCCATCAATACTCCGGTATCGCCGGCAACCACAGCGGGCAGCCAAGCACCGCTGGGCGTAGCACTGAACAGATTTCCGTCCTTGTCGATTACGTTTACGCAGGTGGTGTCGTTAGCCCGCTCAATCTCCGGAACGCCGGAAGCACGGCTGACACGCTCTGTGGCACTCGCCAGGACAGCTTTCATGTTGAGCGGATCGCCGGGTTGCTGCGCCAGGGAAGCTTGTTGCTGATCGATTAGCGAGCGACGCAAGGCAGCATAATCCTCAGATAATAGCTGGGTCGTTGGAATCTTCACGAAGTCAGGATCACCGTAGTAACGATCGCGATCCGCCAACGCAAGTTTGAGGGATTCAGCTAGGGTGTGAATGTAGTCCGGTGAATTGTGTCCCAGCTTCTTGAGATCGTAGCCTTCGAGTAGGTTGAGTGTTTCAACCAGGGCCGGGCCTGCAGTCCAAAAACCGGCTTTGTAAACTTCGTAACCGCGATAGTCTGCCTTCACCGGCATGCCCACTTTGGCGTGAAAGCGGGCCAGATCCTCAGCAGCGATTAAGCCACCATTCTTTTGCATGTAGTCGCCGATACGCTGGCCCACTGGTCCTCTGTAGAAGTAATCACGAGCGGCCACAAGGCCAAGGTGACGTTTCTCTCGGGTGTTCCTGGTGCGCCGCACGGCTTGCTTTTCAGCATTCACAATTTCACGCAGCGTTCGGGCCAGGTCGGCTTGCACAAATATGTCTCCCACTTTCGGAATCTCTCCGTTTGGTAGGAAGATCCGCTTGGCATCTGGCCATTGTGAGAAGACCGCGCCGCGCGTCTTGATGTACTGCACGCGCAGTTCGTCGATTGGAAAGGCGTCGGCGAGTTCGATTGCGGGCTGGATGACCTCAGCTAGAGACTTTGAACCAAATTGATCGAGCGCCACGACGCAGGCGTCAAGCACGGCCGGAACCGTCGCGGGCAGCGGGCCGGTAGAGGGAATCGGTCCCGTTTTGGCTCCAGACATCGTCGCTATCCCCGAGGCTGCATTCTTTTCGCGATTGACGAAAAACTCACGTGTGGCTTTCATCGGCGCGGGGCCCATGCCCTCAATGACGCTGACATCCTTACCCTTCATCTTAATGAGGATTGGCACCTCACCACCGAACGAAAAGTGGGAAAACTCGATTACAGAAGCAGCGAGGATTGTTGCCACGCCGGCGTCCGTAGCATTACCGCCTTGCTGCAAAATGCGCATGCCTGCCTCAACCGAGAGCGGGTGACCACCCGCCACTACTCCGCGCTTACCCCGGACTACGGGTCGAAACGTTTGCGCGTCAGACTCGGGCAGCGGAAACGAAACGAGCAAGAAGGCAAAGGCGAGTACAACAACTAGCGATCGGCGCATGGCAGGTTAACCTCTCAAGCTGACGGTTTCTTGTGTGTATGCGAATTGTGATCCCGTTTAACGTGGGAGTCAACGGATGGATCGAGGCGGGCGGTGGGTCAGTTTGGTTGAGAGTGTCCGGACAAAAAGAGAGGGCGTCGACCTCCCCCAAGACCGACGCCCTTGCCTTTATCTCAGTTCTCCCATGGAGAATTAACGATGGCCAATGGTAAATCATCCTTAAAGCCTTAGGTTGCAGTTGTCTTGCAAAGCCTTAACGAGGCTGTAACAAATCTTTCGCAAAGCAGTTAGCCAAAGCTCATTTAAGGACAACGTCAGTGCCTCTTTTGGTCTATGCTTACGTCTGGTAGATTCTCATTTCCAATTAAGGACCGCTTAGAAAAACCCGATGCCTGAACCAAAAATTGCACCCTACGGCTTCTGGAAGTCTCCTATCACTTCTGACCTGATCGTGAGCGGCTCTATCGGCCTCAGTCAGCCAACACTAGCCGAACAAGACATTTACTGGGTTGAAATGCGGCCCTCAGAGGGCGGGCGCAACGTAATAGTGCGACTTGATGCCTCAGGAGTAGCAACAGATGTTAATGCGCCGCCATTCAATGCCCGGACGCGCGTACATGAATACGGCGGAGGCGACTATGTCGTAAGCGATGGCGTGACCTATTTCTCAAACTTCGCCGATCAGCGTCTCTACAAACAACTACCGGGCCATGCGCCTCGTCCAATCACGCCCGAAGCGGAATTGCGTTATGCGGATGCTGCTGTCGACTCCAAACGACGACGGTTGATCTGCGTGCGAGAAGACCACACGGTCGCCGGACGCGAAGCTGTCAATACGCTCGTTAGCATTTTGGTTGACGGCACTAATGACGGCGGACAAGTGCTCGTTTATGGAAACGACTTTTACTCATCACCGCGCGTGAGCTTCGACGGTAGCCAACTAGCCTGGCTTACCTGGAACCATCCACAAATGCCCTGGGATGGCACTGAACTGTGGACGGGTGACTTTCAAGTGGACGGCTCACTTACCAACACTCAACGAATTGCCGGCAGCATCACGGAGTCAATATTTCAACCTGAGTGGTCCCCGGACGGCACGCTTTATTTCGTATCGGATCGTAACGGTTGGTGGAATCTATATCGCCGCCGGGACGACGGAGAGATTGAGTCAGTCACTGATCTAAAGTCCGAACTCGGAGTGCCGCATTGGATCTTCGGGATGAGCAACTATGCCTTTGCATCGGCAGACCAGATCATCTGCACTTACTATGAACGTGGCCTGTCAAGACTAGCCTCGATAGACACTCGCGCCCGGAAAATACAGCCCATTGATACCAACTACACGGACATAACTTTCTTAAGGGCAGCGCCGGGTCAAGCGTTGTTTCGCGCGGGCTCACCTGCCGAGCCACCATCAATTGTCAGACTGGATCTCAACACCGGGACCTTTGAGGTCTTGCGCCGGTCGAACAATCTGGATATTGATACGCGATATTTTTCCAGTCCCCGCGCCATTGAGTTCCCCACCACAGATGGACTAACTGCGCACGGCTTTTTTTATCCGCCTCAAAATCCTGACTACCGCGCGCCCGACGGCGAACGTCCACCACTTCTGGTAAAGAGCCATGGAGGTCCAACATCCGCGGCCGCCACAGCCTTGAGCCTAACAATTCAATACTGGACCAGCAGAGGGATCGGTGTGTTGGACGTGAACTATGGCGGGAGCACCGGTTACGGCCGGGCTTATCGGGAGAGATTAAAGGACAAGTGGGGCGTAGTTGACGTCGACGACTGCGCAAACGGCGCGCGTTTCCTTGTGTCCCAACAGGAAGTCGACAGCAACCGTTTGATGATCACAGGTGGAAGTGCCGGAGGATACACAACCCTTTGCGCGCTTACTTTCCGAGACACGTTCAGGGCCGGTGCCAGTCACTATGGCGTGAGCGATGCGGAAGCGCTCGCAAAAGAGACGCATAAATTCGAATCGCGATACCTGGATGGACTATTTGGTCCTTATCCGGAAACCCAGGAAATCTATTTCCAACGGTCCCCAATCAATTTCACCGATCGACTGTCGTGCCCGGCAATCTTTTTTCAGGGACTTGAGGACAAGGTCGTGCCACCTAACCAGGCTGAAGTCATGGTGGCAGCGTTACGCACAAAAGGAATTCCAGTGGCTTATGTACCCTTCGAAGGCGAGCAGCACGGCTTTCGACAGGCAAAGAACATCAAGCGCGCCTTGGATGCAGAGCTCTATTTCTATTCGAGAGTTTTCGGTTTCGAATTGGCTGAGGACGTGGAGCCGGTGCAGATTGATAATCTCCGGTAAGAGGAGCATCCGCAGATTACGCAGATTTCACTTCAGACGGTTAAGCCAGTGCTTTGAACTTTGTGCTTTGAACTCTAAGTATTTCTTAATCTGCGTAATCTGCGGATAGTCTTTACTGTACGGGCTTGTCGGCAACGGTGGCGGCGCCACCGCCATGATCGGCTCCTCTGAGCACCGCACTTTCATCAACGAAGAACGACATTCGACCAGTCTTCCCGTACTCGAGCGGCACGGCACTGGCCTCAAATTTGGATCTTGCCACTGTCAACTCGATTTTGTATCCATTCTGCTGTAGCAGCCCTTTGTGCACGAGGGTCTGTTCCACTAGTTGATCAAACGTCCCGTAGTTGCCATCCCCGGTTGTTGCCTGGTACGTGGCTTCCGCGCTATGAAGCGTTCTCAATGTGCTTTGCGCCATTGACTCGTTTCTTTCCAGCGGAGGCTGATTACCCTCGCTCGCAATTCCTGCGATCATTAACAAGACCAGATTCTTGGGAATGTGCAGCTCGTGGAGCGGCCCCAGCCCCTCATTCGAAATGGCGAAAGTAACCGGCTCCACTGTCGGGCTTAACCGCGAGAGGAAATCTCGAAGCGCGTCATTCGT
>JAMQPH010000300.1 GCA_023717605.1 Pyrinomonadaceae bacterium | reverse complement strand
CATTCGGTAGCTGCCGGAAGCTCAGTTACCTTCTTTGGCAGTCTGAGCAACGGCGGGCCGCCGACCACCTTCCTCAATGGCATTTCATTCTCGTTCGCATCGGGAGCGCCCGGCACAATCTCGTTTGACGACACGGCATTCTTCGCACTTCCACCGAGTTTGATCGCCGGCGGCAGCACCGGTCTGGTCGCCTTCTTCGACGCTGTGGTTTCGGCGCTGGTGCCACCCGGAGTCTACGTAGGATCGGTCTCTGTGCTGGGTGGAGACAGCGCCAATTCTGACGACATCATCGGAACGCAGGAATTCTCAATAACGGTGACGACTGGTCAGGAACCGATTCCCGAACCGGCAACCATGTTGCTGCTCGGCAGTGGTTTAGCCGGCGCTGCAGCGCTAAGACGACGTAAACGACGCCAGGAACCAACGACCTAACTCGTCGCCCGACGTGGTTGACGTGCGGTTCATTCCGTCAGGGGACTAAAGGGAAAGGCTGGTGGACTTCCGTCCACCAGCCTTCTCGCGCCTAAGAAGTCGGAAGAACGCTGACTGAAGTTAACGCTGTTGACCGAGACTCAAAGACACTTGTGTAGGCGACTTATCTTTCCCAGAGTGAGTGTGAACGTCCCTATAACGTCATCGGTGACTGAATTGGTAACTGTGAACGTGGCCGTCTTACCGTCAGTTGTGCCCGAATAAATAACCGGCTCGCCCTTGTCCTCGCTGCCCACACGCTCGGGGCCACCCCTTTCCCTAAAATGAGTTCCTTTCGCCCGGAACTTCCCCTGGCTGTCGACCTTAAGCGGCTCCGAAATGGTCCCGTGAGCGCAGTCATACTCAACCCGGGCGCCTTCCTCAGTTACCTCCATTAGAATGTGGTTTCCACCCCAGGTGCCTTTAGTCATGCGACCCTCCTGTTGAACCGCAGCACTCTTCGTGTTAACGCTCTGCTGCTTGGCTGATCCACACGAGTCTCCCTGGGAGGATAGGGCCATGAGAAGCGGAAGAGCTGCCAGAGCTATGGTTAGCTGATTCATTACTACCTCCATACCGAGCTACAAAAAGAACGGTTGGGTACCCAACATCTTGCAGTGATTCCACGATGGGCCTATTAGTCCTTGGATTTTCTTCGCGCTTTGACGTCGTTCATCACAATACTGATCGCCAGGGCAATACCAGCGATCGCGGCGATCATGAAAAAGATCATTGAAAACCCAGGATAGCCAAGAATACGGAACGAGGTCTCCACTCGCATCAACATCGCTGCTCCCACAATCAGGGCAGCCAGCACGAGCCCCAGTGAGATTCTGTTTGCTACCTTTTGCAGTCCTTCGAGTACTACCTTTTCATCAATGGCATCAACTCGAATCTTTAACTCATTATTTCCAATGGCGTCCAGAATTCTATTTACGCGCACGGGAAGTTTCTCCACAAATTCCTTTACCTCGACAGCGCCGGTTAACAGCTGCGACGGAGCCAAACTCTTCAGCACGTTCCGCTGCAGAATCTCAGTTGCCCGCTGACGGATAACCGCATTCGGATTGAAGCCGGGATCAAGCGTGTAGACACACCGGTCCAGATTTAGTAGCGCCTTGGCAATCATGGTGAATTCCGGTGGTAGCCTGAACCAGCAATCTGCGGAGATTTTGGTTATCTCCAATGTCACCTGGCCAGCGTTAATGTGGCTCAGATTGACATCCGCGTTTTCGGCGACCAAATCCGCTACCCTGCGGACGAAGTCTGCTTTGTTGAACCCGGGTTTTGGCTCACCCATTTTGATTGCAGTATCGGCTGCGTCTTCGCCTTTCCCCTCGCTGATCGCCAGCAACAACCGCAATAAGTTGTCGTGAAAGCTCGTCATCAACCGAGCGACCATTCCCAGGTCCAGTAGCCCTATTCGTTCGTCATCGGTCAGCAAAACATTACCGGGATGCGGATCGGCGTGGAACACACCGTCTACCAGAATCTGATTCAGGTACGCGCGAAAGAGCTCATCGGCGAGACCTGGACCATCAATTTCCAGGAGCCGGAGCGGGCTGACGTCGGTGATCTTCCTTCCCGGAATGTACTCCATCGTGAGGACGCGCGACGTCGTGTAGTCGAGGACCGGCTCGGGAATGACAATGCGTTCAAATTCTCGGAGGTTCTCCGCAAACATAACGAGGTTGTTGCCCTCGGTTTTGAAGTCAAGCTCGTGCAACAAGCTCTTCCGCAGTCCAGACAACATGTTTACAAACTCGTAACGCCTTCCCAGCTCCGTGTGAACATCCATGAACTGGGCCACTTCCTCGAGCGCTTCTAAATCCTCGACGATCTGATCGCGGATCCTGGGTCGCTGAACTTTGACGACCACCGCGCGGCCGTCGCGCATGTAGGCGCGGTGGACTTGGCCCAGCGAAGCGGCCGCCAGCGGCTCCGGTTCGAACTCCGCGAATGCCTTGGAGAGGCGCACGCCAAGCTCACCCGAAACGATGTGATCAACTTCTTCGTAAGGAAATGGTTCGATATGATCCTGGAGCCGCGTGAGCGCTTCCAGGTAGGGAGCCGGTAACAGGTCGGCACGCGTTGAGAGCAATTGGCCCAGCTTGATGAAAGTTGGTCCCAGCTTTTCGAGGTCGGAAGCCAGTTCCTCAGCCTTGGGCACAGTCTCGAGCCTGGTTTCATCAAGCTCAATGCTGTCTTCCAGCCCGGCCTGCTTGACCAGATCCGATCGGCCGTATTTGACCAGAAGCATTGCCACATCTTTGTATCGCTTTAGATGTTTAGTCTTCAGCAAGACCATCTATGCCCCCTTACAAATCTGTCTGTTTGATGCCCTTGAGATTACTTGATAAGAGGAGGAGAGTTAACTTAATTCGTGGGAGTCTTTATAGTCGAAATGGCCCCAAGAGTTCGATCGATCGCCGCACGC
This sequence comes from Pyrinomonadaceae bacterium, assembly GCA_023717605.1. Classification (GTDB taxonomy): domain Bacteria; phylum Acidobacteriota; class Blastocatellia; order Pyrinomonadales; family Pyrinomonadaceae; genus PSRF01. Next base: position 12,617 of record JAMQPH010000300.1, on the reverse strand, counting down.
AGGTCTTCAGCGCTCAGAGGTCTGAGAAGGACGCCGTTAACGAAGATGGTAGGCGTGCTGTCGATCCCATACATCTCACCATCAGCAATATCGCGGCGCACCTCTGCGGCGAAGGTTCCACCATCTAGCGCTGCATCGAAACGCGCCCGGTCCAATCCCAGTTCGGATGCATATTTTTTCAGCGAAGGAACGTCCAGAGCATCCTGCCGTTTGAAGAGTAGTGCCGCATATTCGAAGAACTTGCCCTGCGCATGCGCCGCATTTGCTGCTTCGGCAGCTTTGCGCGCGTTAGCATGCATTGCCAGCGGAAAATCGCGTACTACAAACCTCACGTTGTTGCCATAGGATTTCAGCACCTCTTCCAGCACTGGATGCATCGATGCGCAGGAAGGGCACTGGAAGTCGGTAAACTCGACGATGATAACCGGTGCAGTTGCCAAACCGCGACTTGGATCATCGTCAGTGCTAATCGCCTGAGTCGGCGGCTGCGGTTCGGAAATCAGTAAGCGAATCTGGGCTCCCTTGCGAAGTCTTTCAGCCATCGTTCGCTCTAGCTGTTGACGTCCCTGCTCCTGCAAGTACTCCGCCAACTGGTTACGAACCGAGTTTAGATCTTTACCAATTCGGGACTTATTTTCGGCATAGAACTTCGCGACTTCAGCTTCGGTAGGCGGCTGCGACTTCTCACTGATCTCGGAGCGCACGATCTCTTCGGGTGGGACATTTCGGCGCTTGGCCTCCTCAATCAAGAGTATATCGTTTATGGTTCTTTCCAGAGCCTCACTCTCAAGTTCATAAACATTAAGTCTCAGTTTGTAAATTGCGGGCTTGAGTCTCTCAATCACAACTCCGGCCGCAATCGGCTTACCACCGACAGTAGCCAACACGGCCGCCGGGTTAAGGTTAGGCGTGTTGATATCCACGCCCATAATCACCGGATTGGTAGTGCGGAGTCGGAGCACAAACTCTTCTGAGATTTTTGCCTCCTGGTTAGCCCGCAACAAAGAGGCCACCTGTGTGCGAAGTTTGGTCTCATCTGTTTCTTCCAGCTGATTGCGGTTATTGTCAATGAACTTGTTGATCTCCACTTCCGTAGGGTTCACTACACGCTTGTTGACTTCCAGGTTGTACAGCTGCTGCGAAGTCAGCTTACGTTTCTTCGCTTCAATCTCGAGCAACTCGGTGTTGATCTGAAGCTCCAGCACACGCCGTCTGGTATCGGCGACTCTTTCCTCGAGACTCTCAACTTCTTCTCTTACCCGGGGGTCGATATCTACGGTGGTAATGGTCTGTCCATTAACGATTGCCAGTGGTATGGGCGCCTTAGACTCTCTGGGGGGTGAGGGCCGATTCACCGGTTCCGGGACAGGCTGTGGCGTCACAGCCTTAGCAGGCGCGCTGCGAGTAGTCGTTCGTCGGCGTGGAGTCTGCCCTACGATAACCCCAGAGATTAAGAGTGCCAGACCTGCGGCAAAAAAGTATCTTGAGAAGTTCATGAAGGCGCTGTACTCGCTGTGGCGGTTAGAGGACAAAGAGAGGAGCGACGTTGCTTCCAATGAAATCAACGCCGCTCAAAGATGAGAAGTACTGCCCTCACTAACGGTAACGTATGATACTTCGCCTGCGCGGTTTCACCGGAGTGCGCACGGAGAGCAGATTCCTATGCCGGCCGTTAAGAATGAAGGCAAGTCCCTGGTGCGTAACCCCCAGCAATCGCGCTGCGCGTGTGACGCTTCCACCGGATGACTCAAGAGCCCGTTTGATGAGGTCGCCTTCGTAATTAAGTACTAACTCTTCTAGTGACTCCTCCGCCCCCGAAAGCGGGAATGCGTTGGTAACGGCTGCATGTTTCTGAGCTGAGCCGTTCCCGTTTGTCTGAGTAACTGGAACCTCAACAGTGGGCTGGGCGGGCGGCATTGCCATCAGTCGCCGGGCGTATTCTCCAAGCCGAACCCTAATTTCGGGATACTGAGATTCTGCCAGCAACGATTCTGCCTTGCGATAGTAGGAGTACAGTTCACTGTGAGGCAGATGAGCAGCCAATTCTTCCCCGATGCTTAGCACGGCGACCCCTGCACTCTCAGGATCACCGGCTCGCTGCGCGGTGGCCAATGCTTCGCTGAATTTGGAGTGTGCCAGTTGAGCGTTGCCCAGCTTCGCCAGAGCCCTTCCGTGCGTTGTCAACGCCTCCGCCAGCAAGGAGAGTTCGTCGCCTTCCTCCAATACTCGCACCGATCGAGCGGCTATTGCCTCAGCTTCTGAGTAAAGTCCCTGATCAATAAAGGCACGTGCTCGGGTGTCATCCACCTGGGCAACCATGCCCCTGTCTTTAAGGCCTTCAAATAGCAAGCGTGCATGGTCCAGTTGGTCATGTGCTTCATCGAATCGGCGAAGACTAACGAACAGGAATCCGACGTTGTTCTTTACCAGCGCCAGGAACCTTCTGTTACCTGCCTGCTCGGCATGAAAACTAGCAGCTGCATATTCAACCAGCGACTGGTCTATGTACTCTTCTCGGCGCTCAGCCAAACCCAGATCCTTAAGCACCGTAGCGAACTCATTGTGGAACTTGCCCCGGAGCGCATGATTACGGCTTTCGTTAAAAAGCGAAGCTGACTCACGATGTATTCGGAGTGCGTCATGATATCGAAGTGATGATCTCTCTACGAGGCCGCAGTTAAGTAGCGCCCTGAGCTTTTGTTCGCTCGGCTGATCTCCCAGACTCTCCAGGATCTGATGCAGTGTGACCCGCGCCTCATCGTAACCGCCTTCGCGCCAGTAACAGATGGCGAGGTCGATGCGCGCTTCGGCGACTTTCTCGTCCAGCCCGAGGTTTTCAAACCTGCTCGCGCTTTCACTAATCAGATCTTTCGCGGCTTCCTGCGCTCCCCAAATCTGCTGTGCACTTCCGATCCAGCCAGAGAGAGCACCCGTGCGTAAAAGCAATTCGGCGCGCGCGGAGTCGTCGAGCCCATCGAGCCGGGGCCTCTCTCCTACGCGATTCCAGAACTCAAGTAGGGTTGACCGGGCACTTTCAAATTCGCCCGCTTCTGCCAGTTCTTTTGCTTTTGCGCAAAGAAGTTGTATACGCTCGCTAAGATTGGCAACTAATTCGTTCTTTTCAAGTGAAATCGATTGATGTAAGTTCATGTGAGGCCGTTCCTTTTGTGATTTAGTCAGATTCCTTGCAAGACGTTAGCGGGGCGGTTATGATGCTGCATCGTTAAAGACCTTCCAGTTGGTTCCCGTCTTCATATCCGGCTGGACTTATACCATACCGAGGCCGAAAATTAGGAGACCGAAATGAGTAGGATGAAATCAACACTGGCGGCAACTCTTCTCACCCTGGTACTCGCCGTGCCCGCCTTAGCAGGAAACATCGGCAGCCCGGGTGGTACTCCACCGCCGCCAGCACCGCCGCCATCCACTTGCGGAAACATCGGTTCGCCTGGCTCAGCAGCGCTTGGGAACTTGGTTTCCCCCGGACTGAATCCCACGCTTGTCGAGATCCTGTTAGCTGTGCTCTCTCTGATATAGACAATGCACAGCTCGGGCGAATCCTCGCTCGGGATCGTTACTGCGACGAGTCACGCGGTCTATTCTTCGTGTGTGCAAGGACTTGCCGTTAATTCAGCCGACATGCCCGCGCAAGGTGCGGTGCCGCGATTCATCCTACCGCCTTCTAAGGCGATAACGCAATAGCTGATGCTCGGGACCGGCGGCGGCTCCTCCTTTCGGGGGAGTCCGAAATTAAGGGAATTTTCATCCAGAGGCTGTGGAGGGTGTGTTGTTTGAGGCTACCAAGCGCCGGACCGTTTCGAGCGTGTCTACATCCTCGGGGTTCTTATCAGTTCGCACCCGAAGAATCCGCGGAAAACGCAGGGCGTAGCCGCTCTTGTGCCTTTTCGATTCCTGGACTCTATCAAAGGTGACCTCGATCACAATTTTGGGCTCTACCAGGCGCACTCTTCCGTGTCTAAACTCCTGAAGGGTGTGCGCCTTGAACCATTCTGTAAGCTCTGCCAGCTCTACGTCTGTGAGCCCGGAGTAGGCCTTCCCGATATTGAGCAATTCCTCGCTTTGTTCCGACCCACGAACCGCAAATGTATAGTCAGACAGCAAATGCCGCCGTTTCCCATGTCCGACCTCGACGGCTGTCACCACCACATCCAGGGTCGCTATCGCACGCTTCAGCTTCAACCACTCCCGGCCGCGCCTACCGGGTTTGTACAGCGACGCCGGACTTTTGATCATCAGCCCCTCATTACCCCGCCCGCGAGCTTTCGTGAATTCGTCGTCGAGCGGTGCGACTTCCGTAAACTCCTTCGCAATGGAGAGACGGACTGTGCCTTGGTTCGGAACCAGTCTCTCCAGTATCGCCCTGCGCTCTTCGAGAGATTCATTAATCAGCACGCGACCAGCTGCATACAACAAGTCGTAAGCAACCATGATCACCGGTACTTCGCTCATCAGATCTTTGCCGATGGTCTTCCGGCCTAATCGCTTTTGCAGCTCGCTAAACGGCAGGATCCGTTCACCCTGCGCAGGGACGATTTCTCCGTCAATGACCACATCAGTCGGCAACGTTCGGAGCGGTTCGATTAGCTCGGGAAAGCGGTGAGTGATCTCGTCCATGGTGCGAGAGTAGATCGACACCCGGGTGTCCTTTACGTGTGCCTGCGCTCGAATCCCATCAAATTTATCTTCGACAAGAAACTCTGCAGGCATCGTGCGCGCGATGTCGGAGAGGTCGACCGCGGGCGTTGCCAGCATAAATTTGATCGGATGAAAGAGCCTCATCTCGATATTGCGCAAGTCACTCTTCCGGGCACGAACCGCCGCCTCTCCAATATCACCGAGAAGCATGTTCGCATGGGCCACATCTGGAAGTGGCCTGGCAAAGCAACGAGCAACGGCATCCTCGACAAGCCCCTCTTTCAATCCAATTCGCAGATCACCCGCAAGCAGCTTGACAAGGTACTTAGCCTCCAGCGGACTTGCCTGATGAAGCACAGTAGCCAGCAGAGCTGTCTTGTTCCTGGTTCCCCGCGTCTCGCTCAATCGTGTGATTAGTGATTCAGTCTCCGCCAACGTCATAGCGGGCACCTGAATTCCATGCTTTGCTTCTTTGACCACTTCATACGCTGTCTCGCCAGCATCGCCGAGACGAACATAGCGTGGGGCCAGATCGTTCCGGCTGAAACCGGTAGCCTCAGACAGAGCCTCACTAATGATGCTTCCACCGACGTTGGTAGTGCGTGAGTCACTCTGCGCAAATTGGTGGCCCGCGAAGTAGCGTGCAGCACGTGCGAGGTCAGCGTCGTTTAACCCCTTGAAATAGCTTCCCAGTAACGCAGTCTTTTCTAATTTTTTCGTGGTGGCGGAAATGGCTTCAGCTACTTCACCGAACTGCTGCAAAGCCGCAGCTGGTGGTTCCGCTCCCTCTGAGGGTGCCTTTCTGGACATACTTAAGGTGACTTTCCTCTCCCTTGGCTAGCGCTCTTCCTACTCTCGGATCCAGACCGATGCGACCGGAAGAGTCCGGGAGCTCTTCGTGTTGGCGTGTTAGGGTCTCTGGGACAGGTTTGCGCGATTGGGTCGCAAGTGTCAAGAATAGAGCCTCGGCACGTCGACAGCTCCCCGTCTGCTGGGACCTACTGCCTTCTGCTTTAACAACCAACGCGCTACAATCGGGATTGCGCAAATCGCGAAGGACTCCGCTGGAAGGTATTCTAAGAAGTGTTCCTCTTAATCCTCGATTCGCTTGGTAGCACCGAACTATTTTTCATTCTGCTGATGGCCCTTGTCTTTTTTGGTCCGAGGAAATTGCCTCAGCTGAGCCGCTCCTTAGGAAAAAATTTAGCCGAATTTCGCAAGGCTTCGGAGGATTTTAAACGCACCTGGGAGCGCGAGGTCGCCTTTGAAGAATCTCAGATGGACTCCAGGGGAACGCCTCCCCAGCAACCCGATGACCACTCGATATTGAACTCAGAAAACCGAAACCAACAGTTGCCGGAGCCGATGATTGAACCAGTGCCTGCCGCCGAATCAGTAGGCCGGCAAGCAATGTTGAATACTGTAGAGTCTTCCGCTCTCCCCGCGGACGAGACTAGAGACGACCCGATCAAGTCGGAACCACCGCAGAAACAAGATTGGTTGTGAATCGTAACGAACCCTATCGATGTCAACTCTGTTGAGAGCTCGTCAAATAGGCGAGGGTGAAGAAGAACTTGGCGGTCAGATGTCCTTTCTGGATCATCTGGACGAACTACGCAAACGCCTGATTCGCTCTATCGTTTTTGTCTTCCTAGCCACCTCCGTCTGTTGGTTTTTCTCAGATCGCATTTACAGTTTTCTCGCCGTGCCCGTCGAGCGGGCCCTGGCGGACGCCCAACGGCGCCAGCTGCCAATTGCTGGACTGACGGGAAACGAAACGATACTCGGCTTAGCTTCCCTGAAGGAAAATGATGTGGGCCGCTACGTGTTTCCCGAAGAGACCAAACTGGGAACGAGCGTCATCCCGGTTGGCGCTTCAGTGACGGCACGGGTGGCGAAGGATGGACAGGGAAAGTTGGGGCTATTTACAGATGAGTCGCTCTACGCCGGCAGCACCGTGATTCCCAAGGGGGTCAGGCTCCCGGTCGACTTCACATCGCTGCCACAGGCTTACTCAGGAATCAACGACAAGCTAATAGTCACCACCGCGTTGGAGCCATTCTCACTTTACATAAAAGTCTCGCTGTACGCCGCGCTTTGTATATCAGTTCCGTTCCTGCTCTTTCAGATCTGGGCATTCGTCTCGCCCGGTCTTTATCCGCACGAGCGCGGCTACGTTACCCCGTTCGTAGCTCTCTCATCGGTATCTTTCGTGCTGGGGGCGATGTTTGCGTACTATGTGATTTTTCCGCCCGCGGCAAAGTATCTGCTGGGCCTTGGTCAAGACTTTCGACTGCTGCTAAAGGCAGACGACTACTTTGATTTTATAATCATTGTCATGCTGGGAATGGGAGTCGTTTTCCAAATGCCGGCCGTAAGTTACGTTCTTTCCCGGATAGGTCTGCTAACTGCCGGATTTCTGGTGCGCTCATGGAAGACCGCGGCCATTATCATCCTGATTGCGGCGGCGGTGCTATCTCCCACCAGTGATATCCCCAATATGTTACTGTTCGCTGCCCCGATGCTTGTTCTTTATGTTGTTTCCATATTTGTAGCCTGGATTTTCAGCAGACCGCGCACCGCAACCTAACTCTGCCGTTGGAAGCTTAAGACCAGCATTTACTGGGTTTTCCGACGATTTAAGGGCAACTTACCTCCAGGCTTTCGGCATCTTGACTACGGTTCCCCAGGAACCTAGAATCCATTGCTTCTGCACCGCGCCGGCACCGCCGCCGTGATTCTCGTTTAGTTTGTACAGCTTCAATAGGAGTTTCGAATGTCTTACCCCAAATTAGCGCTTCGCCTGGCTATCATTCTGTCTGTTCTGAATTCAGTTCCTTTCTCGTTTGGCCAGGATTCCCGATCAACTCAGGATCCGTCACAGAAGGCGCGCAATGTGAAGCCTGAGCTCAAGAAGGCTTACAAGGACTGGTTAGACAAGGATGTTACGTACATCATCACAGACGAAGAGCGAAAGGCTTTTAAGAAGCTGGCGACGGACGACGAACGAGAGAAATTTATAGAAGAGTTTTGGCGCCGTCGCGATCCCGATCCCGACACAGACGAAAACGAGTTTAAAGAGGAGTACTACGAGCGCATTGCTTACGCGAATGAACACTTCGCTTCGGGAATTCCGGGATGGAAGAGCGATCGCGGGCGCATTTGGATCATGTATGGAAAGCCTGACGGACGAGAGACACATCCGATGGGGGGAATGTACGATCGGCCTTCGTACGAAGGTGGTGGTTCAACCTCAACTTACCCATTTGAAACCTGGTTCTATAGATATCTTGCTGGCGTCGGATCTGGAGTCGAGATCGAATTTGTTGATCCCACGGGCAGCGGCGAGTATCGCCTCGCACGCAACCCCAACGAGAAGGACGCAATGCTCATGGTTCCAGGAGCCGGTTTGACCCTCTCAGAGCAACTCGGATTGTCAAGTAAGGGTGACCGAATTGCCGGAATGGGCGGCACTGGAACGAGCAATTACCAGAGGGAGCAGGACAGTCCATTCTCACGGCTGCAACTCCTCGCAGATTTGAGTCGCCCTCCGCAAGTGAAGTTTAACGATCTGGCGACCGCCGTTAACACGGGTGTGGTCGAGGAGAACCCGCTCAATTTCGATCTTCGCGTAGATTTTTTTCGTCAGTCAGATGAACGCGTGATTTCGGCGTTCACGATCCAGACGGAGAATAAGGACCTTGTATTTCAGGACAGCGGCGGCCTGCAACAGGCCCGCATAAATATTTTCGGGAAGATAACGTCTGTCGCGGGCAGACGTGTCGGCATCTTCGAAGATCCGGTAATCACAACCGCCACAATCCAGGAACTCACGGAGGCGAAAGATCGCAAATCCGCGTACCAGAAGGCGGTAGCCTTGGCCCCGGGAACCTACAAAGTAGACGTGATCGTTCGTGATGTGATCTCGGGAGCCACAGGTATCCGCCACTTCGGTTTTACGGTTCCCAGATATGACCCGGCGAAGCTCTCGACTTCCACGCTAGTCCTGGCCGCGAAGTTGCAGAGCCTGGTCGATCAACCAGCCGTGGGACAGTTTGTGATTGGTCAGACGAAGGTGATCCCGAACGTTTCGGGCATCTATCATCGCGGCGCACCCGTGGGAGTCTATCTGCAGGTCTACAACGCCGGCATCGATCAGACGACTCTGCGCCCTTCAGTGGATGTTGAGTATGCCGTCCTCAAAGATGGCAAAGAGTTAGGCAAACTGGTGGAAGACTGGCGCGGCATGAGCGACTCAGGTCAACGCCTAACGCTGCAACGGCTGATTGATTCGAGTTCACTGACGCCGGGAGAATACGAAGTAGCAATTCGCATCCGCGATCGCGTCACCGGGCAGACTCTGTCGCCTTCCTCAAAATTTACGGTTGTGCCATAGTCGCGGCCGACACTCGTTATTGGTAAGGGATCTTCGAGCCGATCAATTGGCAATGGGTGAATGGATGGATCATCCGTTCACCCCTTTTTTCGTTTTGGCTTGGCGACTGAGTTGTATGTTTCTCTGACCGTACTCAGCTTCATGTTGCCCTGGACTGAATTCCCTCGGCGGTCCAGCACATCCACTTCAAAGCCTGGATAGGACGGGCGAAATCTCGTGGCCTTCCAATTCTCCACGGTGATGTGGTTCTCCGCAGCCCGGTGATAGCTGTATTGCGGCATCCCCATCCGGTCGCCACGCACGTCCGCTCCGCGCAGATGAAGTATGCGTGCCCGGAAGCCTTCAACGCGTCTTATTTTTCTCTCAACATTTGCTACGGTAGACATTGGTTTCAATGACGGTCCGGCCTGGTTGCGGTGCGAAGAAAGTCAGCCACCTGATCCAAATAACCATCTCCGAGAGACCCGAAGACATTGTGCCCCGCTCCCGGAAAGATGAGCAGTTTCTTCGGTTCGTTTGCAGCAGCGAAAAGGAGTCGTCCGTGCTCAGTGGGAATGATCAGATCTGGATCACCATGTGAAATCAAAACCGGACACTTGATACTCGACAGCTTGCGCTTGGAGTCAAAGCGATTCCTGGCAAGAAAGTGCAAGTGACGAGGCAAAATAGGGAGCACGGCTGACGCCAAATCGCTGGCGGAACTAAACCCTGATTCCAGTATCAGGGCTGCAGACTGATGGCGCGAAGCCAGATCCACCGCGACCGCGGTCCCAAGGGATTGACCATAAAGCACGACGCTCGAAGAGCGCACACCGCGAGTCTTCGTGATGTACTCATAACTTGCGTCGGCATCAGCGTAGAGGCCTGTCTCGCCGTCAACTTCTCCTTCGCTCTGCCCATACCCGCGATAGTCTATTAGCAGCACGTCAAATCCTCGACTCGCAAGACTCTCTCCTACCCACCCGACACTACTTATATTTCCACCATTACCGTGGAAGTAGATGATGGTCGCAAGGGCTGGTCGCTCTCTGGTCTCGAATAGCCACCCATGCAAGCGTACCCCGTCGGTCGTCTTGAGCCACACATCCTGGGCGCTGGTTGGTTGTTGCCAGCCGGTGCGGTCGTCATAGCGCAGGGGATGAAACGTGATTGCGTGCTCAAACCAACGCAAGGCAAAGAAAAGAAGGAACCCAAAAAGTACAAAAGCGACGCAGCCCGCTATCAGACGCTCCCGAGTCAGAAGCCCCGCAAACCGGTTGCTTCTGGTGGTGGTTTTCAACTCTGAGGTGCCGACTCCCATATCTAACCGATAGCCAATCAGATTTCTGTTGTGAACAATATAACGCGACCAGTGCGGTAAGCATAAAACCGGGACGGTGATAAGATGACTTTCCGATGAATCACTTGCACCTAGCAGGTCTAACCCAGGAGGAGTTGGTATCATTTGTCGAAGAACTCGGCGAACCGGCTTATCGTGGGCGGCAGATCTTCGCCGCGCTGCAACATCGGCGACTGCGTGCTTTCGATGATGTAAGTGACCTGCCAAAAGCCCTCCGCGCAAAGTTGCGGGAACAGGCGACTGCATCCAGCCTGACAGTTGAATCTCGTTATATCTCGGAAGACGGCACCCGCCGTTATCTGATGAAGACGCACGACAACTTGCCGGTCGAGACTGTCTATATCCCGGAGGAGCATCGCGACACCATTTGCTTCTCCTCGCAATCAGGATGTCCACTCCAATGCAGCTTTTGTTTGACGGCTCAGTTGGGTTTGTTAAGGTCGCTCACGGCCGGCGAGATCGTTGAACAAATAATCATCGCGCTTAACGACGCCTATGGCATAAGTGTGAAAACTCCGCGAGGCACGAATCTAGTGGGCATGGGAGCAGGCGAACCCTTTCTGGCATTTGATTCACTGATGAAAGCGCTACGGATTGTCTCCGACCCAAAGGGTTTGCACATCGTTCCAAACCGCGTGACTGTTTCAACTGCAGGAGTGGTTCCACGCATCCGCGAGCTGGCGACAATACCCGGGCGACCGCATCTGGCAGTCTCGCTGGCCGCTCCGACGGACGAGTTACGCAATGTTCTGATGCCGATCAACAAGAAGTGGCCACTGAGCGAACTGTTGATGGCTTGCAAGGAGTTTGAGCAATCGCTGAAGCCTACCGAGCGTTTCACTTTTGAATATGTGATGCTTGATGGCGTAAACGACTCCGACGAACAGGCGAGACAACTCGCAAACCTGATCAATCGCTACCAGGTGAGGGCCAAAGTCAATCTCATTCCGCACAACCCTGCCGATCCTCTCCCGTACCGGCCATCGTCGCCGGAGCGAGTCGATAAATTCAGAGCGATCCTGGAGTCAAAAGGAGTCCACACATTCATACGCAAACCGCGCGGGCGGGACATATACGCCGCGTGTGGACAGCTTGCGGCCCGACAGGAAACGAATTTGATCCAATTGCAAGGCGGCTGAACCTGGTCCACTACAGAACTGCGAGCGGCGACCGGATCCCAGCACTCAACACCAGCCTGAGACGCTCAACCCACGGAACCATTTGCGGTAGCCAATGGATCCACCCATTCAACGTGAGCAGAAACCCACTGCTTTGATTTCTGTGGCGATGGGATCTGAGGATTGAGTGCCTCATGCTGGATTGAGTGGTGGGATCCATTGGCTACCGCAAATGGTTCTGTGGTTTGAGTGCCTCGTGCGGGGCTGAGTGCTGAGATGCAGTGTTTATCGCACGCGGTTCTGAAGCAAGCAACTACGAAGCCCGCGTAGTTTTGAGCTGGGCTTTGTGCCCTCCGTCAAAGGTTCTTAAGGGATGGCTGTCCCGGAGGGCATAGCCCAAGAACAAATAGTCAGCCAACTCCGGCGGCAAAGCCGTAGCGAGGATCGAAAGCTTGTTTCACATTGGCTACTGTGAAACTGGAACCACATCCCGGAGCCGCCTGCGTTTCGTCGTTTCGCGGGCTGCATGTAAAATCACTCTGGTTAGAAATCTGATTCGATAACAACAGCTGATGAAATCTATCAATTTGCGACGCTTCTTCCAATTCCTGCTTATTACAAGTTTGCTCAGTTTTCCGGTCACCTTAGCCGCCACACCATCGCCACAGTCGGCACCCAACATCGGCGTCAGTGGCTCCTTATCTGTGGACAGCGTACAGCGAGGTCGTCCGGCACGCGCGGAGGTTGTGATGGAGATCCCATCGGGTTTCCACGTCCATTCAAATCGTCCGCTGGAGAAATTTCTTATTGCCACGCAACTGCAAGTTGAGGCGCCAAAGGGGGTGAGAGTTGGGCCAGTGGTCTATCCGCGGCCGCTTCTGCGCAATCTTAAGTTCTCGAAAAGCAAAGTGGCGGTTTACGAAGGTCGTACAACGATGCGTTTCAATGTAACCGTTCCTGCTGGTTTTGGTTCCGATTCGACCGAAGTGACGGCCCGCGTGCGTTATCAGAGCTGCGACGATGAAGTGTGCTTTCCACCACAAACTCGCGAAGTCAAGATACCGATAAGAATCAAGGGGTAAACGGGTAAGGGGTAAACAGGGTAGAG
>JAMQPH010000299.1 GCA_023717605.1 Pyrinomonadaceae bacterium | reverse complement strand
AACTCAAAGCGACCAAATGAAACAGCGGTAGTCAAGATGTGACCTGAGCTAGTTGGCGCGACGACGAATGTACGCCAAGCGCATTGCGCCGTTTCAGAACGTTTAAGGCGGGCTCAAGGACCTGAAGCACCTCTCAGGCTGACGATGCGCCCGTCGTGTCCAAAATACTTTTCGACATCGACGCTAACTCAAAGGAGATGCTTATGAAACGCGAGTTCAGCAAGACGGCGCCGATCCTTCGACTCGTATTCGCGGTCGCGGCGCTGTCCGTCACTCTCTCGATTGGCGGGTGGATCGACTTCCTTGCGTCGGGTTACGCCGTGGCAGCAGACCTGCTGTACGGCCCGGTGGTGACCGCCGAACGGAAGGCTCATTAGCTTTGTTCACTACAACCATCTGGAGGAATCATGAAACGCAACGAAAGCAAATCTGTCTTTTCAATCATCGCGGCGGTTGCTGTCGCTTTGTTAGCGGGTTGTGCAAGCGTTCCAAGCGCTGACGTTCAAAACGACCTGTTCTCGGAAGCTAAGACCTATAGCGGTGGCGAGTAAACCGAGTTGCGGCACCGATTCGTTAAAGACGAGTCGGTGTCCGCTTTCGAGACATTGTGCTGGCTGTACCGAACGACCGCTTGTGGTGGCGGATTCAACCGGTCAACGCAACGGTGTGGTTGAACCTCTCAGCCGGCGTCTGGTAGCCAAGTGTCTTCCTTGGCCTCTCATTCAATTGTCTCGCTATCGCGTTGAGCTTGGCTTGTGAGTAGCTGGAGATGTCGATGCCCTTGGGCAGGTACTGCCTGAGCAGGCCGTTGGTGTTCTCGTTGCTGCCGCGTTGCCAAGGACTGCGTGGATCACAGAAGTAGACCTGGATGTCGGTGGCAAGCGTGAATCGCTTGTGACCGGCCATCTCCTTACCTCGATCCCACGTGAGTGACTTGTACAGCTCCTGGGGCAGCTTGCGCGCGTTTTTGATCAACGCGTCGACCACCGTCTCCGTATCTTTACCCGCCACCTTGGCGAGCATGAGGTACCGCGTTTGGCGCTCAACCAGCGTTGCGATCTGACTGTTGTGAGCGCCGAACATCAGATCTCCTTCCCAGTGACCAGGCACAGCACGATCCTCGGCGGACGCAGGTCGTTGGCTGATCGACACGGCGCCGACGATCTGCCCGTGAACGTCAGTCTTCTGCGTGTGATGCCGAGACCGACGCATGCCGCGCGTGCACCTCAAGTGCTGGAGCAGCTCTTTCTTCAGGGCGCCACGCGCCTGAATGAAGAGGCTGCGGTAGATGGTCTCGTGTGACACGCGATGGCTCTCGTCGCACGGGTAAGTATGCTTGAGCCACCCGGCGACTTGTTCCGGTGACCACAGCAGCCGCAGCTTGTCGGTCACGATGCGCGCCAAAGCTCTGTCCTCGGCCAGTTTGCAGCGCTTGGGACGAAGCGCACGATCCCAGGCAGCGTTGTCTGCTTCGGTGGCTCGATAGTCCGCTTGACCGCCATTACGTCTGATCTCACGACTGACTGTTGATGGCGCCCGCCCGAGCCGTGCGGAGATCGAGCGAATCGACTGGCCTTCTGCCACCGCGCGTGAGATCTCCTCTCGCTCAGCCAGCGTCAACGCGATCGCGCAACGGCGCCGTTGCGGTGGTCGAATGCCGCCGGTCTGAGCCAGAACGCCTCGAACCGAGGTATGAGCGCGATTGAACAGATGAGCAACCTGGTGCAGCGTCCAGCCTGCCTTCCATCGCTCCCACATCAAGCCCTTCTGGCCGTCCGTGTAGTAGGTGCGTGTGCGGTACTTCATCTGCAACACTCCTTCTGCTTACGCAGTGATCAGTGTGTTGCATCGACCGGTTGAATCCGCCGCCGTATGCAGTCAATTCGCACTATGACGCCCGCATCGCTTCCAATGTTTGCGCGGTGGTGTGAGCCTCGCGGCTACGACACTCGATAAACGGGTCCCATCTACGCACCGCCGACGAGACGCACCCCATTGGCGAATGAAAAATCGACTGGGGGGTGTGGAGAGGCTCAGATAACAGCCAAGTGCAAATCGCTACGTTACGCCTTGCGGTCCCGTGGCCCGAGAAAAAACCAGAGGATTAGGCCCAGCACCGGCAGCAGCACCACTGCGACTATCCAAATCAATTTCTTCTCGTTCGACGCGGAGCTTTGGAGAATATTGATAATCGCCCAGATATCTCCAGCGAGTATGACGAGACCCAAGATGCTGTTGTATCCGAAGTTCATCATTTTT
>JAMQPH010000252.1 GCA_023717605.1 Pyrinomonadaceae bacterium | reverse complement strand
CTGACCGTCTCGAGTCAGAAAGAAGTCCACTCGCGCCAGACCAGCGCCATCTACAGATTTGAAGACCGCGATGGCCATTCGCTGGATCCTGCTGATCATGGATTTTGATACTGGAGCAGGAACCACGAATTTTACGTGCCCAGTGTCGGCATACTTCTCGGTGTAATCAAGAAAGCGCGCTGCCTCATCGTAAACAACGTACTCGCCAGGAAGACTAGCTTGAGGCTCATCATTACCGATCACCGCACACTCAATTTCCCGCGCATCCAGTGCTGCTTCAACAATGATCTTTCGATCATACCGAGCCGCCAGGTTCACCGATTCGATTAGCCCAGTTTTATCCGTGGCTTTCGAAACACCGACCGAAGAACCAAGATTAGCCGGCTTCACGAAGCATGGAAATCCGATTTCGCGGGCTATTCTGCGGATCACACTTGCCGGATTACTTTGCCAATCGGACCGCAGAAACCAAATGTATTCACCGATGGGAAGCCCTGCCTGGCGGAACAGCAACTTCATTGCGACTTTGTCCATGCCGCACGCTGAGGCAAGGACCCCGCAACCGACGTAGGGAATGTTGGCCATCTCCAAGAGGCCCTGAACAGTTCCATCCTCCCCAAAGGGCCCGTGAAGCACAGGAAACACAACATCCAATTGTTCGGTAGCCTGCGGGCGGGTTTCTGAGATAGAGATCAGGCCTTGATGCGAGGGGTCTCCGAGGATCGCTACGTCGCCTTTACCTTGGGCGGCAAAATCATCAGGAAGGAACGAGTGCGCGCTTGGTGGCAACAAGTTCGCGGCCTCAGCCGGCGACAGCCACTTCCCTTCTTTGCTGATCGCGATGGGCAGAACGTCGTATTTGTTTCGATCGATTGATTCTATGACTGCGCGAGCGGAACGAATAGATACTTCGTGTTCCCCTGATCTTCCACCGAAGATGACTCCCACGCGGAGTTTTTTCGCCAAGTGCCTGCTCCGTTACCTTAGAGAATAGTTTTTCCGAGCGCTGAAAGAATCATCTCTACGCCCAACTCGGCAGTTCTGTTGTTAACATCAAGCGCAGTATTGATCTCCACTACCTCAAGTGATCGCATTCCACCAGCCTCCGCAATTTTCTCCATAGCGAGGTGTGATTCGCGGTAGGTGAGCCCCCCACGCACGAGGGTGCCTGAACCTGGAGCATCTCCGGGATCGAGTGCGTCAACATCGAACGTCACTGCATATCCGGCGGAGCCTCTGGAGGCGATTGCGATTGCCTCCTCCATACAAGCGCTCATCCCCCGTTCGTCGATTTCCCGCATTGTAAAAAAGCGCATACCAAGTTTGCGTATGAGGTCGCGCTCACCACGATCGATGTCGCGCGCTCCCACGTGCGCACACAATTTCGGATCCAGTTTGGGAGCAAATCCCGCAATATTCGTGAGTGCAGGTGCGCCGTAACCCAACAGGGCGGACAAGGGCATTCCATGAATATTGCCCGAGGGGGTGGTTTCAGGAGTATTCATGTCCGCGTGCGCGTCAAACCAGATCAACCCGATCGTTTCAGATCGCTCCCGACAGAATGAAGCTACTCCTGCAATTGAACCTGTTGCTATCGAGTGATCACCACCAAGGATTATTGGCAGCTCACCAGCAGCCAGAGCCTTATGAACCTCGACTGCCAGCTGCTCGCAAGTAGAACTAATCTCGCTTAGGTATTTTAGTTTGTCATCTGGCTTGGGACGCAACTTCGGTCGCTCAACCCTCAGGTCGCCCGAATCCTGAACGTCGTAACCAAGTTCTGCGATCCTTTCGTGAAGTCGTGCAACGCGCAAAGCAGCCGGACCCATGTCCACTCCGGCCATGCTGGCTCCATAGGCCATCGGGACGCCTAGAATCCTGACTCTTCGGTCTGGATTCGGAACAGGCGCGATGTGCGAGAGCGAAGTTTCAGTGCTGAACTGGTTACTCATAAGTTCAGGTAAAACCTTAAGTGCCAAGACTGAACCCACCGCCACCTGACTGGGCGGGGAAGAACGGTTTTAATAGTCCCGCCAAGGCTGCCAGATTACGTGTCTGGATTAACAGTTCCCCGGGACCAGTAAACTCGGCGACGATGCCTTCGCCGCTCATCATGCTTCGAAAAAACCCTGCTGCGGCTTTGCGCAGAGTGTACTGCGTCGTGCCCTCCCAGGCCACCAGATGTCCAGTATCAACCACATATCGCTCACCGGCCTGTAAACGCTTTCGGTGAATTGCCCCGAATGACGATACCAGGAGCAAGCCCTGGCCCTGCACCAGCATCACAAACAAACCCTCACCACCAAAGAATGATTTGGCACCGCCCCATTTTGTATCTACGGTAAGGCTGGCATCACCGGCCAGGTAGGAAGATGATTGAACGTAAAAGGATTGGTTGCTTAACTCTATCGCGGCGATGTCACCCGGAGCACCTGGAGCAAAGGTAACTTCACCAGGTCCTCCGCGGGCAGTGAAGGTCGAAACGAACGCGGACTCTCCTCCCGCGGCGCGTTTGATAGCACCGAACAGCCCGCCCTTCATCTGCGACTGCAATTCTACATTCGCCGACATGGAGACCATTGCTCCAGCCTCTGCCTGTATGGACTGCTCAGCCTGGAGTTTGATCACGGCGAGTGAGAATGAGGGTTGATGGAGGACTTCATAATTGTAACCACGACCCTGACCTTTGGAATCTTCGTCGATATGAATTCCGCCGGCGCCCGAGTAGCTTGATGGTTGCTGAGGCGACGGTGGCACGCTGGTTCCTAATCGATGACCGCAGGAGCCGCAAAAACTCGCACCGTCTCCCAGTTGGGTGCCGCATTTGGGACAGTTCATAGAATCACTCCTTGGGATTTTTCTTTAATGATGGCGACTGCTTCCTCAGCGGTGTTCGCAAAATCCAGTACGGCGATGTCGGCGTCGCTGACAGCCAGGTGTTGCTGCCATGCGCTCACAATCGGGGGCCAACATTCGCCGAGAAGTACGAGTGGCCGGGGTCCGATCACACGCGTTTGAATTTTGTTCCAGACGAGCGACAACTCGGTCACCGTGCCCATGCCGCCTCTGATAGCAATGAATCCGACCGAGCGTGTAATCAACTGCTGCAGGCGCTCATAAAAATGTGGCGTGGCAACCTTATCCGTCAGATAGCGATTAGGCTCATGCTTGAATTGATTCATCACGATGCCCAGGACTCGACCGCCAACGTCATGCGCTCCGCGGCTGGCGGCTTCCATCACTCCCAGATAGCCGCCGGTGCAGATAGTGAAGCCTTCATGGGCCAGCATTTCCCCAACACGCTGCGCCTGCACATACTCCGGATCCGGCTCACAGCATTTCGAACCGCCAAAAATAGTCACGATGCGTTCAGGTGTTTCGCTAGTCATTGTTGCTTCAACTGCAGTCTCACTACGGTACCTCTGCCCTCAGCATCAACGAGCCATTCTGCCGATACAGCACGAAGTCGTCGCGCGTCTTAAACGTCGTGCCGGTGTAGACTTCCGGCACGGGCGTCGGGTCAAACAACCGCTCGTGACGAACATTCATGAATCCGGAGCGTTCAAGCAGAGAACAATATTCAACGGCGCTCAGCAACTGCACCGGCACCTTAAGAGAATCTATCCATTGATGCGAAGGTTCATTTTCCTGGTAGAGATCCACAACCGCTACAAATAGACCTCCAGCTTTCATTACTCTCCTGATCTCTCCCAACGCCCGTGCAATGTCCGAGTAGTAGTAAAGCGATTCCATCGAGAAGGCATGTGAAAACTCGCGGTCGTCAAAGGGAAGTTGTTCGGCGCTCGCCACCTGAAATTCCACATTTGGGTAGTCCGCCGACTCGTCGCGCGCCAATCGAACCATTTCGTCGGAGACATCGATGCCTACAACCCGGCCATCGCGGGCGCATCTGGCCATCAACCGCGTCGCCCAACCCGAGCCACATCCCACATCGAGGACTGTTGCCTGGGTCGGGATCTGCATGCGCTCGATCGCCTGTTCGCCCACAGGCCGATGACCTCGCTCCATGCTGGCACCCTTGCCGGCCAGGGCCCATTCATTGAATTCCAGACGCAGAGGTTCGTTCATCTGTTAACTCTCGGAGTGCGCCGTGGAGAGCACGCCAGCGCGGCTGCCGCATCGGGAAAGATGGTGTCCGAATCAAGCACAAGTCCATCTTGTAAATCTTGTTCATCCTGTCTAGGTTTTTGAGCTTTGAATGAAGGCATTTGACAGGATTAACAAAATTTACACGATTGTCCTGGTTGTGAATTGAAGAACAATTCTGCATAGACTTACCCTTCAAGTTCGAGCAGTTCATTTTCTTCACAAGCCTGTTCTCTGGTACGTACGGAAGTAAGAAACGATCCACGAAATTTCACGAAATATCACCAACACATTGTTCGTGTTCGTTCGTGTGGTTTCGTGGATCGTTTTTTCAATCAATCCGGCTCTCAAATTGGAGACCACCGCTAAGGTCGAATACGGTAAAGCATCCGCGGGAACGGAATTGTTTCTCGGATGTGCTCAATGCCACACATCCATGCCGTACACCGTTCGATGCCCATACCGAAACCGGCGTGTGGCACGCTCCCATAGCGACGTAGGTCGAGATACCACTCGAATGCCTCCTGCGGCAGTTCATGCAAGGCCACCTGTTCTTTTAGAAACTCAAGCGACGTTGCCCGCTCTCCGCCACCAATCACTTCGCCATAACCTTCCGGCGCCAGCACATCGACACCCAGGGCTAACTCTGCCCGCTCAGGGTCCCGCGCCATGTAAAACGCTTTAACGACCGCCGGATAGTGATGGACCATCACCGGTTTATCAAACTTACTGGAGATATAACTTTCATCGGGGGCACCGAAATCTCCACCCCATTCGAAGCGACTCTCAAGAGCACCGGCAGCATGTCCTTCCTGAAGCATCTTTACCGCATCGTCGTAGTGGAGGCGCGGAAAAGGGGCGATGATGGATTCCAGTTTCGAGGTGTCTCGCTCCAGAACCTTTAACTCCTCAGCCCTGTCTTCAAGCACGCGCTCGGCCACGTGTGAAAGCATTCTTTCCGCAAGGCTCATTACATCCTCGAGAGTTGCATAGGCCATTTCAGGCTCAACCATCCAAAACTCAGTAAGATGGCGACGCGTTTTTGATTTCTCGGCGCGAAAAGTGGGACCGAAGCAGTAGGCCTTTCCGAACGCCGCAGCCGTCGCTTCGTTATAGAGTTGGCCCGATTGCGTCAGGTACGCTTTCTCGCCTTCGAAGTAGTCGACCTCGAAAAGCGTAGTGGTTCCTTCACAGGCTGCCGGCGTGAGTATGGGCGCGTCAGCAAGCGTGAAACCGTCATTGTCGAAGAAGTTTCGTACGGCCTGCACGACCGTGTGACGCACTTTTAGAACCGCATGCTGCCGCCGGGAACGCAGCCAGAGGTGCCTTTGATCCATCAGGAACTCTGTGCCGTGTTCCTTTGGTGTAATGGGATAGTCATGGACCTCCTGCAGCACCTCAGCATCCACAACGTCGATTTCGTAACCGCCCGGGGCCCGTTCGTCCGCGCGCACAGTGCCCCGGATTATGAGGGCAGATTCCTGGCCCAGGCCTTTCAACGCCTCCCATAGTTCGGGCGAGACGGTATTTTTCAAAGCCACGCACTGGACTATCCCGGTCCCATCTCGTAACTGTGGAAAAGCAATCTTCCCGCTCGAGCGCAAGTTGTAAAGCCAACCCTTAAGCACCACTTCCTGGCCCACGTGCTTCGAGAGTTCTGAGATATAGGTCTGGGGAGCTTTAGTTACTTCCAATGATGTCGATTCTGTGGCCATCGTTGATATTAATCCTGATCAGTATGGTTAATTCGCTCGGTTATCACTTTTCGGAGTGTGGGAAATCGTTCCAGCCATTGCGCGGCCTGCAACACCACCAAAAGCGTTGGCGGAATAAAATGTTCATAAAACGCACCGCGTCCGTTGACAGCAGTCTGATAGGAGAAGGTGCCGACAGCCTTAAGACCGCGCTGAATCGTCATCAGGCGAAACTCCCGGGCGAATTCGTCCGGGTCCAGCGGCTCAAGACCTTGCAGCCGGCGCTCCTCAAGAAGGTGAAGACGATGCGCCCGCAATTCGGCCAGGGAAGGTGGCGATGGTTGGCGATCCAACAAGAACGAAACCAGATCGTAGCTGGCCGGACCCATGCGCGCATCCTGATGGTCCACTACACGCAATTGATTCCTACTGTCGATCATCAGGTTCGCGGTGTGAAAATCGCGATGACACAAGACCCGCCGCACGGCTGAGAGTTCCGCGGAAATGTCGTTTAGTTCGGCTTTCAATTCAGCAGCTTCGGCACGGCGCAAAGTCTCGCCTCGCAAACTCTGAAAGTAGTGTTCGACAAAAAAGTCGAGCTCCCAGGAAAGCTTCGGTTCGTCGAAGGCCAGGCGGCTCGAGATAGATTTCAACTCATGGGCTCTCTCCGTCGCCTTCTGAATCCGGGCGATAATATTTATCGCCCGCTCCTTGTAGTCTTCGCATTCCTCCGGCGACGCAACTTCATAAGCCTGACACAACTGCTGGTCACCGAGATCTTCCTGCACGATAATTCCACTTCCGCCGGCAACCGCATAGATCTCCGGCACGGGAATGCCGCGCTCGAGGAAAAGGTGTGTTACGTCGAGGTAAGGATGAAAGTCAGGATCAAAGGGCTCTGGGTAGACAGCCGCTATCGCCTTACTCTTTTTCCAAGGAATGCGGAAGTAATTACGAGTGGATGCGTCTGGGGTTAGAGCTACGACGTCGGTGTCACTTATTCCCTGGGCATTTTTTCGCTGGTCATTGAGAAAGTTCAAGAGCCGGTCAGCGGGTGAGAGTTCGAAAGCGCTGTTAGTCACCTGTTTTACTGAGGTCATTGTTGAAGGGAATCCGCGATTCGGGTCCTTCCCAAAAATAGGCGGGCAGTACCTCAATCCCGCCCAAGCTTGAGTAGTGTAACGCGGATTGTATCACTGGCTCAGAGACACGACAAAGTTGTCACCTCTAACCACTCCTTTGAGTGCCTTTGGCGGCGAACTCTTCCCGGCCACTAGAGCGTTCCGCACTACCACTGCATCCTCAATAACTTCGCCCGCACCGCTACGGACACCGTCGCCAAGCACGGCACGTCTGCTACGCGCGTCGGGTTCGATGACAACACCGTCCCAGAGTACGGACTGCCTCACATCAGCGATCTCTGAAATAACGCACTCAGATCCGACCGCCAGGTGCTCGCCTCGTTCGGCAAGCATCTCCAAACTGATATCCAGATAGCGTTGGGGTGTAGATAGTTCGTACCACTTCCCTGTTGCTACATGAGTCGCAACGCGCTCACCCCTGGCGATCGCCTGCGGATAAACGTCGGTAGTGGAGTGTGAAAACACGCCGCGTGGAATGTATTCGAAGATTCGCGGTTCCAGGATCTGAATACCGGTGAACATCAGCGGCGGTTCTTTACCAACGTAATCGGTTTGAACCGGCATTGAGCCAAAGCCTCTCAGACACCCGTCTGTAGTTTCAACTACCGTAAATCTCTGGTATTCGGGGTTAGGTAATAACACCAACGTGGCGATGGCTTCTGTGCGCCTATGTGTTTCCAGCGCCTCGTTCAAATCGATGTCGGTGATGATCTTTCCGTTCACAACGACGATCGTCTCGTCCTTCAATACGTCTCGGGCATTGTCTAAGGCGCCGCTGGTTCCCAATATCACCGGCTCCTCAACGTAGTGAAGCTTGACTCCAAACTTACTACCATCGCCCAGAGCCCTGCGAACGGATTCCGGGCGATGATGAAGGTTAACGACAATCTCATCGCATCCGTAGCCGGCTAGGTATTCCGCAACGTAACCCACCAACGGCTTCCCAAGGATCGGGATAGCCGGCTTCGTACGGTCTTCAGTCAATGGCCAGAGTCGGGTGCCGTAGCCGGCAGAAAGGATCATTGCGCGCACAATAGCTATTCTAACACTCGTGACCGACCGCTTCAGTCTTATTGTTTTGTTCTGCTTGTGCAATATGGACCAACGAAACGATCCACTAAACCACACGAACCAACGCGAAATCTTGGTTGGCGTCGTTTCATGTGATTTCGTGGATCGACCTGTGGCTATCCCAGGTGTACGTAGGCGGTTTGGTGTGGGAGGAAGAGCGAGCGGTTGGATCGTTTACAGACTGCTACGAAGCTTTAGAAGCGTCGCGAATCATGAGGTCGAAGGTGCCGGGCGCGACCTTTCGGAATCGACTGTTGCGATTGAGAGAGACAGCGACGCTGATCGTCGGATTCTCGCCGGTAAAGCGGAACCCGCCTTCCAGCAAACGGTTGTAGAGTTCGTTGACGTGGAGGGGTCCGCCCTCTTCACGAAGGAGCAGGGTTACGGCCTGCGGGATAGTGCGGTCCATAAACCGGTCGCTCAAAGCTTCGATATCGGTGCGCACTGGCGGAATCTGCTGACGCCGGGAATCCAGGTTGACGGCACCGCGACCCGGAGACGACGACTGGCCCATTGCCGATTCAAGCTCAGCATCCGAGGGCAGCCCGGCCGCAAGATTGTTTGAGGCAAGCACCGAGGACAGCAAACGATATATGGCCGCCTCAGACTGGCTCGCCAGCGTATCCATCTCCGCCAGCTCCGCCCGAACCGCGTCCGCCTCTGCTTCCAGCTCCCGCAGCCTCGCGCCCAGATGCATGCGCGCAGCTCGCGATTGCCGCAAGTTTTGCTCTAAACGGGAAAGCAGATTTTCGTTAAGCGGTCGGTCCATCAAACGGATGTTAGAGCGATTTCAGAAATTGCACAATGCTTTTTGTCGAACTGGGGGCGTGCTAACAGAATTACCGCTCGCGCTCGATAACGTAAGTGGGAATTGACCTGAGTGCCTCGCAGTACTCAGAGTCGGGCAGGATATCCAGCGAAGCTCGTGCAGCTTCCGCAAAGCCGTAAGCCCGCGCTCGCGCTTGTTCCAGGCCTCCCACCCGCTCAACAGCCTGGAGCAAGTCACTGCGTGAGACCGCGCGGTAGTTGCCTTCCCTGATCACCGTTTCAACCATATCGCGCCCGGAACTATCACTCTCAAGCAGATAGATGAGTGGCAGCGTAACCTTGCCGGCGATCAGATCAACGCCAGAGGCCTTACCCAGCGCGTCATCGCTGGCAGTAAAGTCGAGCAGGTCATCCACCAACTGGAATGCCGTGCCCAGGTTTACACCATAATCGGCCAGTGCCCGACGTTGTCTTTCCCCCGCGCCGCCGAGCATAGCACCCACTTCGCAACAGGCACTAAAAAGGTAAGCAGTCTTCCGCTGCAAGACATCGAGATACTGCGACTCTGAAACATCCGTTCGGCCCAGGAGGTTCAGCTGCAACAATTCGCCCTCTGTCATCTTGCGCGTAACCGCTGTAAGGATGTCGAGGATGGGAAGCGATCTTTCGGCCAGACTCGTTTCAAAGGCAGACATGTAAAGCCAGTCGCCCATTAAGACCGCCGTCTGATTGCCGTAGATAGCGTTTACGGTGGGACGGTCCCGGCGCGTGTCAGCATCATCGATGATGTCATCGTGGACCAGCGTGGCAGTGTGCAAGAACTCCATCACCGTGGCCATGCGAATTGAATTGTAACGAGATCCTTCACCACCCACGGCGTAGTTCGAAAGAATTGTGAGTGCGGGACGCACACGCTTGCCACCAGAAGCGCGTAAGTAGTCACCGAGGAAGGCGATAACTTGAACATTAGACTGCGCCTGACGCTCAAACTCTACTTCAACCTGCCGGAGCTCGGAAGCGATTAGACTGAAGATGCGCTTTGCCGCAAGCTTTACGTCGTCGAGTGCAAGTGTTTCGCTGGCCGTCTGCATCTGTGATTACCTACTACCTGATCATTATCCATCCAACAGACTCAAATGTACTCCTAGCGGAGAGGCTAAGGCCTCAATTCGAGCGATAATTCGTGAACTGCATATCGATGCCAAAATCTCTTCCCTTTAGCTTGGCGATTATGTCCTGAAGCGTGTCGCGATCCTTTCCGGAAACGCGAACTACGTCTGCCTGGATCGACGCCTGGACCTTTGCCTTGGAGTCTTTGATAAACTTGACGACCTCTTTGGCCTTCTCTTGAGGAATACCCTGCTGAATCGCTGCCTGTTGCCTCACCGTTCCGCCCGCCGCTGGTTCCACAACGCCATAAGTCAAAGCCTTGAGAGGAACGCCGCGGCGAACCAGCTTCTGCTGAAGAATGTCGTTCATGTTTCGCAGCTTTGTTTCATCCTCAGCGGTGAGCACCAGGGCATCCTTCTCCAGCACCACATTAGCGGAGCTGCCCTTGAAGTCGAATCTCTGCCGCACCTCTTTAACGGTTTGATGGATTGCGTTAGTCACTTCCGCGCGATCCACTTGCGAGACGATGTCGAATGAATTCTGCTGGGCCATGCTTACGTTTCCGAATGTGACTTAAGAATTATTTATGCTGCGAGGATAGCATCAAAAGGTCAGCATGTGAAACTTGTCGCTTGGCCGAATTACGCTGAAAGCATTCGCAAATTGGGGCCCCGGGTTGCTTCAACCCTGGGCTCGGGCTTTCTCGATAACATCAAAACTCTGAAAGAGTTCGCGAGTTTCCCACTATGAGCGCTCCTGCAAACACGTTCAGCGTTACTAATCTTTGAGGTTTTGCTTAGACCCAGGATTGAAGCAACCATGGGCTCCAATTTGCGAACGCTTTCAGCGCAATTTAAGTAAATCAAGTTTGAAGAGTCCGGCAAAATTCTCCGCCGTAATTCGTCCCATCTCTTCCAGCGAAACTCCTCGAAGCTCCGCTAAACATTTCGCCACCTCTACCACATAAGCCGGCTCATTTCTCTTCCCGCGATACGGCACTGGAGACAAATACGGGCAATCAGTCTCTATCAACAACCGATCCAACGGGACTTCAGTTGCAACGTTTCTGAGATCTTCCGCTTTCTTGAAAGTGACGATGCCGGAGAAGGATATGAACATCCCTAGGTCGACTGCCTTCTCTGCAAGCTCAAGCGTGCCACTGAAGCAATGCATGATGCCCGGTAGACCTGAGCCCTGCCATTCCGACCTTAGTATCTCAATGGTCTCCTTCTCGGCCTCTCTCGTATGAATGATTACTGGCAATAACGCTGCACGTGCCAGTTGAAGCTGGCGGCGGAAAACCTCCATCTGCACATCGCGCGGCGAATTGTCGTAGTGAAAGTCGAGACCTATTTCTCCCCAGGCGATCACCCGTCCACTCTGCTGGATGAGATCGGCTATCCTCTGTTCAGCCTGATGATCGAAAAGACGGGAATCGTGCGGATGAGTACCTATAGCCGCGTACAGATCCTGGTGTTTCTCCGCGAGTTCAATTGAGCGTTCCAGCGCTCCGCTGTGGGGATCGCCCGTGCCGATGTTTAGTATCGCCGACACCCCAGCATCGCGAGCCCGTTGGATTACTTCCTGACGATCGGCCTCAAACTCAGGACCATCAATGTGGGCATGGGAGTCGACAAACATATGAGCCGATGACCGTCTGCCCCTTTTGAAACGCCGGTTCGCTGCGAACTCTCCAGGGCAACTTCTCCAAGTGAAGCCAATAGTAGATGCAAGCTACAGAAGCGGACAAGCTAAGCTGACGCTAAAGCGGAACCATCCTCAATCCTCCCAGCATCGTCAACGCTTTCGTTGGTTTGCATGTCTCATCTGCAACCATCTCTACACCATATCGTGGCAAGGCACTGTAAAACTTCCGAGTTAACTGCTCAAAAACGAAAACGCCATTCAGGTTGCATTTCTTGATTACCAAATGGAGGGGAGACATATGAGAAATAGAATCGGCGGCGCTATGTTGGCGCTCGCGGCAGTTTTCGGAATTTTCGCTGCGACTACCACGACGACTCAGGCGCAGTGGCGCAATGATGATGGTCGGTACAATCGTCGTCGTGATCGTGATGACGATGATCGTAGATGGCGACGTGATCGTGATAACGATGATCGGAGATGGCGCCGCCATCGCAGTCAGGGCGATCGTTACTACGGCAACGACCGCTATGGAAGCGGCCGCTACGGCAGTGGCCGGTACGGAAACGATGGATATTGGAACGGCCGCTACGGCAACAGGGGCTCCAACAATAACGCCGAACTGAATCGCGGATACCACCAGGGCATAGAGACCGGTCTAGCGATGGCCGGCGCGGGCAAAGCTATAACCCGCAGCGCTCACGCCACTATCGGAACGCCTCGACGCAGGCTTTCCGTCAAGGCTTCGTACGCGGTTATGACCAGGGCTATCGCCAGTACGCAGGTTTTGGGAACGGCCGCTACGGCAACGGCGGTTATCGAAACAGCAGTGGCGTCGGTATCGCAGATATTCTCGGCAATATCCTGGGCTGACCATAACTGTGGCCTACCAGGTTCATGAACATAAATTGAGAATGCCGCAACTTGTGTCGCGGCATTCTCCTTTTTTGTCACATCCTCGATACGCGCTGCGGTTCGAAGCTCTACTTCTTCCCAAAACGCAGCGGTAACAGCATCGACACCTGAGTTCGATACTTCCGGTATCTGTCACCATAGAACTCCATCAGATCGCGTTCTTCGAATTGAATTGCCAGCACGATGTACGCTGTGCAGACTGCGGCAAAAAACAGATGGCCCAATGTCATGCGCGGCGCGCTCCAGAACGCGACGACGAATCCCAGATAGAGCGGATGTCGGACTACTCTGTAGAGTGCCGGCGTCTTAAAAGACGTAGGCTCGTCTGGCAGACCCTTCAGATAGAGATAGACCTGCCTCAAGCCGAAGAGACTGAAATGATCAATAAGGTACGTTGAAAACAAAACCCCTCCCCAGCCCATCCAAAAAAGTGCCTGGAGCACGATGCGTCCAGTCGGGTTCTGCACATCCCAAATAACCGCTTGCATTGGTCTCCACTGCCAGAAGAGCAGCGCCAGCACCAAACTCGCCAGCAGCACAAATGTGCTCCGTTCAAGCGGTTGCGGAATGATTTTGGTCCAGGCGCGCTTGAACCACTGCCGCGCCATCACACTGTGTTGGATGGCAAACAGACTGAGCAGAAGCGTGTTGATTAAGAGCGCCTCAATAAGTGGCACTCCCGGTCCCGAATCGATAGATTTCGGAACAACCAGATTACCGACAAAGCCGATTGCGTAGAGGAACGTAACCAAGAAGATCAGGTAGCAAACCAGCCCATAGAGAAAAGCCGCAGTTCGAGCGAACATGTAAGCCTCCTTTCGATGCGTGACCGTTGTTAATAGCCCTGTGATTTGAGTCGACCCTGGAAGGTGTTCGATCCCCTTGGAAGTTGTTACGAATGGTAGACGTTTGCTGGAGGCACTTCTACGCCAAGCCAGAGCGCAAGTCAATGGATTCAGAGACAGGTGAGATCTTCCGCGTACATTTTTTCCACTTCGTATCGAGGTATGTCATTGCCCCACCACACAAATGGAAAGGTATCTGACCAGCCTGGCGGGTAAATTTGGAGAGCAGCCACAGTTCGTGAAGTAATCAATTCTGACTGCCTACTGCCGGCTGCCTACTGCCGTCTGAGTTCCGGCTCTCGCTCGCGCCCATGACTTCAGAAGCTTCCGCCGGTTCTCCAACTTCTTTTCTATGTTTGGAACCCTCAACACGAGCCGCTCGAGATGTTCCAGGTAGTCTGGTTCGCCGATGGTCTGCCGGATTTCGTCGATGAAGGGCTGCAGCTTTGCAAACACAACCACGTGTTCGGTGTTTGCTTCGAGGAATAGTTTCTCGTCAATGCCTCCGTTATTTACCAGCGACGCGGTCGAGTCCCAGTAAGAGGCAACCATGCGGTAGTATGCACTCTCCTCAAGGCCACTCAGCATCAGTTCGACAATCTGCCGGCCACTCTGTGGAGCGAACTCTGAAATGAACCAGGCGCGGGCACTGCGCATCAATGGTTCACATCGGAGTTTGTACAGTTCGATTATTGCCAGCGCACCCTGAGCTTTCGTATCCATGGTTCGCAGTCCTCCTCTAGTCTTATTTACCGGAAGCATGAGTTGTCGCTACAAGTCTCAGCGAGGCCAAGGGATCTTTTGCTGATGCTTTAAGCAGGGACTGGCACAGTTTGAGATTGTTGGTTGCGTCTGGAAACGCGCCACCTGCCTCTCTTAGGGCCAATTCAAACTCTCTTTCCGCCTCGTGTAGGCGCCCCTTAAGTGCGAGCACAACTCCGAGATTGTTATGACTCGCCGGGGATGCCTCCCAAATTATTGCTTCTGTAAAATGAGTTGCTGCCTTTTCGTAATCGCTGTCACCAGCCAGGAGCAGGCCTAACCTGAAATGAGCTGCACCGGCTTCGCGACCCTGTGAAACGGCAACCGCCTGCCGGTATGCCTCCTTGGCGTCGTCCGGTCGCTTCAGATCTTCAAGAGCAACGCCGAGCGCATAGAGAGCGACGGAGTAACGCCCCGCCCGCGCTGCCACCGCTTTCCTGTACATTGCGATTGCGTCTTCTGTGCGCCACAGTTCGTAATAAGAGACGCCGATGTTGTACAGGGCCTGCGAATAAATTTCTCCGGCTTGTGGCTTTACCTGCTCGTATTCCTTAATAGCAACGAAATATTCCGCTTTCGAGTATTTTTCGTTACCACGTTTGATGGCCTGCGCCGGACCAATTGAACTGCTTTGCCCCGCGGCGAAGCTGACTACCAGCGTCACGAGCAAGATTGCAAACGGTATACTTCTGGGTCTCACAGCTGTTCTCCTTTTGGTGTTCGTCCGGTATTGGAACCAACGGAGATCAGCTTAGAAGCTAGTGGACTGTGGCGTCTTTCCCATTCTTGCGCTGCTTGACCAATCTTGCTGCGCTCAAAGCTATTTTGTAGGGGCGTCCCTCCGTGGGCGCCCCACCTCTTCGCGTTACTCACGTTTGTCGAAAGCTCGTCATCCGCGGCGGTGGGGCGCCCAC
>JAMQPH010000243.1 GCA_023717605.1 Pyrinomonadaceae bacterium | reverse complement strand
CCGCAATTTGCGTGAACAGAGAGCTACCTTGCGAAGCCTCACAATCGTGGAGATTGTCCAAATCGAGACCGGAGATCTAGTCAGGCGTTACAGTGGTATCGGTCCTATCATCTCTCCCGAGGTATTGGCTTTCCTGATTGTTTTGTGGCAGTTGCGGCCCGGCGCTTGGATTGCCAAATCCACACACTGACACAAAGCATTTCAGGGCCATTCCCGGTTTGAAGGTCATCCGGCCTTACTAGTATATCGTTTCATTAAAACATATCTATTAGCTATGCCGTGTGTTATGCTGACGGCATGGCTAGAAAATCGATTCGTTCCAAATTAGTGCTGACGCCAGAGGAAGGCACACTGCTTGATCAACTGCGGAGATCCCGGGCAGCATCGCAGCGGGATGTGCAGCGAGCGCAGGTTTTGTGGCTCTACCACACCGGTGAAAACATCGCCGCGATTATGAAGGCGGTTGGGATGACGCGTAAGAGCGTCTCTAAATGGATCAACAAAGCGCTGACGATGGGGGTGTCGGCTGGTTTGAGAGACACACCCCATGGCAGGACACCGACACTGACTGAAGAAGCGAAGGCATGGGTGGTGCATTTAGCCTGTTCCAAACCGAAAGACTTCGGTTACGCGGCGGAGGTGTGGAGCCGGCAAGCCTTGGCGCAGCATGTCCGTAAGCACGCCAAAGCGGAGGGACATCCTTCTTTGGCGCAGGCCTCAAAATCAACCGTGCAGCGAATTCTCGCCGATCAACCATTGCAGCCGCACAAGGTGACCTATTACCTACAGCGGCGTGATCCCGCGTTTGAAAGCAAGATGCGCGACATCCTGGTGGTTTATCAAGAGGTGGCGCTACAAAACGAGCCCACTTCGGCGGCCGCCACCGACAAAGTGATAACGGTATCGGTGGACGAAAAGCCCGGCGTGCAGGCGATCGCCAATACCGCGCCCGACTTGCCACCGGTGGCGGGCAAGCACCCGACCCTCGCCCGCGACCATGAATATAAGCGTCTCGGAACATGCTCTATCCTGGCTGCCTTGGATCTGCACACCGGTCACGTGACGGCCCGCGTTGAACGGCGGCATCGCAGCCGGGAATTCATCGCTTTACTGAAGGATCTAGACGCGTATTATCCATCCGACTACACGATACGGATCGTTCTGGATAACCATTCCGCGCACATTTCCAAAGAAACGCAGGCGTTCTTAGCGACGCGACCCAATCGCTTCAAATATGTGCACACTCCAACCCACGGTTCCTGGCTCAACATTGTCGAAACGCTATTTGGCAAGATGGCGCGCAGTTTCCTTCGCCATATCCGTGTGGGTTCCTGGGAGGAACTGCGCGATCGCATCCTGAAAGGCATTGCTGAAATCAACGAGGCGCCAGTAGTGCATCGTTGGAAAAAGTTTGAAGCTCCGTCCGCGTGATTAGATATATTTCATTGAAACGATATACTAGTTTGCCATCTGGCGCCGGACGTCACTTTCGAGCTGCCGCCAAATTTGATCCATATAACCCATGAACGAGACCGTCCTCTTCGCCTCCAGCGTCCGCGGTCGAGGGATATCAATGTTGACCACTTCTCTCAACGTTCCGGGGCGAGCACCCAGCACCAAGACCTGATCCGAAAGGAAAATCGCCTCTTCGATCTGGTGAGTG
>JAMQPH010000237.1 GCA_023717605.1 Pyrinomonadaceae bacterium | reverse complement strand
CCAGTGCGGTAAGGCTATGCCTTACCGGTCAACCTTATTAAATACTTGGAGGCTAGGCCTCGGAATCGGAGGCATAGTCTCAAATTAGGTTGGAACAGGCCGGTAAGGCATAGCCTTACCGCACTGGGGGCGGCAAAGCCGCAAAACCGCGATCTCAAGCCGGAGTCTACCTTCGAGATTTCACATTGATGTCAGACTCGCTTTTAAGAATTACTCTCTCCCTCTCTCTTCAAACGCTCTTTGCGTTTGGGGCCTTTGCATTAATGCGTCACACGCCACCTTTTGGAAATTGGCAGCGCATTTCTACGGAGCCAATCATGCGTCCGAGCGGCAATGACTTTGAAGCGGCAGGCGTCTTTAATCCGGGAGTGGTGAAAAAGGGAAATGAGTTCGTCATGCTCTATCGGGCGCAAGATAAAAACGGCACTTCGCGACTGGGCTACGCCACTAGTTCGGACGGAGTACAGTTCATTCGCCGGGCAAAACCTGTGCTGGAGCCTGCTACAGAATACGAGCGAGACGGGGGTTTGGAAGACCCGCGATTGGTCAAGATCAACGATACTTACTATCTGACTTACACTGGCTACAACAAGAAGGACGCTCAGCTCTGTCTGGCTACCTCAAGGGATCTCATCAACTGGGAACGTCAAGGCGTAATCCTGCCCGCCTACAAAGGTCGTTGGAACGTCGGCTGGACCAAAGCCGGGGCCATGGTCTCGCAAAAGATAAATGGCAAGTACTGGATGTACTTCATGGCCGATGCAGCCGGACGACCCAATCAAATGGGCGTGGCTTATTCCGACGACCTGATTCACTGGACAGAGCCGCTCGACCGGCCGGTACTTGAGCGACGTCCGGGCTATTTTGATTCCTACGTGGTCGAGCCGGGACCTCCGCCGGTGATGACTAAAGATGGGATTTTTATGGTCTATAACGGTGCCGATGACAAGACTGTTTACGCCACCGGATGGGTTTTGTTTGACAAGAATGATCCCACTAAAGTGCTGGCACGTTCTGAGAAGCCAATCTTCAGTGTTGAGAAGGAATGGGAGAAGACCGGGCAAGTACCGAACGTGGTGTTTGTCGAGGGAATGGTGCGCGATGGCAACCGCTGGCTTTTCTACTACGGCGGCGCCGATAAATACGTTGGGGTGGCCGTCGCCCCAGCGCGTTAATTTAGTGGAAGTTTCCACCAGCATGATGTCGCTGCTGACCAGTATTAGAAGCTAAGCCTCATCCCGAACTGGAACTGACGCATCTGCGCACCGCCGGCTAGAGCGAATATCTTACCTGCCGTGGCCGGGTTGCAGTCCACACAGCTATCGGGCAGACCAAGGTTCACTTGATTGAAGATATTGAAGCCTTCTGCACGAAATTCCAGATTCATGGCTTCGGTTATTTTGAAGTTCTTGAAGACAGAGAGGTCGGTTTGGAAAAACGATGGCCCGCGCAGGCTGTTACGGCCAGCGTTTCCGTGCTTGCCCAGAGCCGCCTGGGCCCAAGACGTTCCCGGCCCAATTCCTACCGCAAACCAGCCATCGCGGCTCCTATGATCGAGGTCTGGATCGCCTACACGATCGGGACGGCAGGGACCAGAGTTCACAGAGCAGTTTGCGCCGAACGATACTGTTGGCGTGAACGGTAGACCGCTCATCCAAGTGATAAAGGAGTTGAGTTGCCAGCCACCTAAGAGAAGATCAGCGCCTCTGCTCGGATTTCCTAAAAATCGCTGGCCGCGTCCGAATGGCAATTTCCACACTTCAGAGAAGACGAACACGTGCTTGCGATCTTGATCGGCTGGGCCGCGGCCGAGTGAACGGTCATGGATGAAGTAATCGTCACTGTTGTTCCTGGCTGCCGACAGTGTGTAGTGCGACAGGATGTTGAGACCGGAAAAGCGTGTCTCAAACTTCGTCTGCAATGCGTTGTAGCGATTATCAGCGTCGTTACCATTGTAAAGGATGGTCTGAGTCCATCCGAAGCGACTGAAGAATGGCCTGCGGAGGGCATCCGGTACGCCAAGTAAACTGACGGGCTGGTTGGCATTATAGTTCACACCGGTGCTAGGAAAGACGTGAGTTCCTTTGTTGCCCACGTAAGCCGCCTCGACAAAAGTGTTACGCGCGAGCCGGTGCTGAACGGTTACGTTCCAGGCGTCGAGTGTTGGCAGCCTCACCTTGAAAGGACGTGCGTTCGCCAATACGCCATCAGGCAGCGGCAGCCGACCATTTGCAGGTACAGCCGGGAAGACTGCAGGCGGTGGCCCTTGACTCAGATTAAATACGCTCTGGAAGCTGTCAGCAATAAGAAACTGGGCCGAAAGCACCGGTAGGTTTTGAGTGACGGTGTGACCGAAAAGTGAGCCGAAGGTGCCGATGTCGAAGCTACGACCATAGCCTGCACGAATGACTGTCTTATCCATCCATTGGTAAGCTATCCCAAGACGCGGCGCGAATGCCTTATACGTAGGCTTCACATTGAAGTGCTTGTTAACCTCCCCGACTCCGCCGACGAAGAGTTCGCCCGTCTCGAGATTCAGCAGACCACCGTCTCCAGGTCGCTTGACATATTCAGGGAAGATCAACTCCCAGCGCAGACCGTAGTTAAGTGTTAATTTCCGGGTCGCGCGCCATGTATCCTGGCCGTAGAAGAACCAACGGCGCTGATATTCTTTTGCATCTGTGGTTGTGCCCACGGAACGGAGGAAGCGGCCCACATCACCGAGAAGCAGGCTCGCCAGTCCCAACCCACCGCTGAAGGTGAAGTCAGGATCAACACGACCAGTTCGAGCGGGAACGAAGACCAATACACCTGCACGGTGCGGCTGTGAGGCTACACGCAGGTTCTTGGCGAAACGGATGTCGCCGCCGAACTTCCAGGTGTGATCGCCACGAATCATGGTCCAATTATTGACAAACTGATATTGCAGCTCGTCTTGATTGAGAGGACAATTGCAATTATTGATACCCAGACCGTACCCGAAGCGGAAGTTGTTATCAGCGCTGCTTAATATCAAGAAAGACGGCATGCCGGATGCGAAGAAGTCGTCAACGTTGAGGCCCGGTATACCGGCGTCCGCTGCGGGATGAGTGCCCAAGCCTCCGGGCAGCACCTTCACTCGGTAACGGAAGAAGCCGAAGCGGAAGTCTGTGACCGTCGCTTCGGTTAGCGTATAGTCGAAGCCTGCCGCAATTGACTGATTGAGAGCATTCGACTTTCCGGCGAAGCCAATCTCATCGAAGGCTGGGCCGCCTGCCAACTCTCCAAATGCGCTTGGGCTTAAGCGATTGAAACGGGCAAAACTATAGCGACCGAACAAATGGAGATTCTCGCTCCAGTAGTGGTCGTCACGAATATTGAATTGGTCGCTGTCGAACGCTTCGATGCCAGAGGCCGTGAAGTTGAAGGCCGTACCGGGTAGACTCGGTAGCGGAATCAGCTTCAACAGGTTCAATGCTTGCGGCGATAGGCGATCTAGCGGGATACGATTGCCAGCGAACGGTGTGCGCCCCACTCCCGTCGCTGGGTCGCCAGTTTGCGGATCAAAAATCTGGTCGGGGTACTCGCTTAAATCGCCAGTACGAGCTAAGGCAGTCGGAACGGTTGTCAGGACTGATCCTCCGTTCTTACGGCGGGTGCCTTGATAGTCGCCGAAGATGAAGTTCTGGTTCTTCCTGATCGGCCCACCCAAAGAGCCGCCGAACTGGTTCCACAGCGTATCGGGAATCAATTTCCCGGTGAGAGGGTTTCTCATTGATTGCGAAAAGGGATTGCGCGCGCTCGTCACGTCGTTGCGTCTGAACAAGAATGCGCTCCCGTGTGGCTCATTGGTTCCGGACTTCGTTTGGGCCGACACCACCCCAGCGATAGCCATGCCAAATTCTGCGTCATAGTTCTGAGTGGTGATCTTAGCTTCGGCGACGGATTCAAGCGTGGGGTTGATCACGATGATGCCGAGGATCGGATCACGATTGTCAGTGCCATCAAGCTGGAAAGCAGTTCCGCTGAAGTGCTGCCCGTTAACGACGATCTGGATCGAGCCTTGTGGGTTCTCGCTCGGAGCATGTTGCCAGAAGAGTTGCTGTGTGCCAGGAGAGAGCAGCTCGAACTTGGTGAAGTTGCGATCAAAAATAGGCAGATCCTCAATTTGCTCCTGGTTAAGGTTGGTCGCGACATCCGCCCGGTCGGTTTTCAGGGAACCCCTTTGAGTTTCGGCAGTCACTGTGACCTGCTCGGTTACAGTTTCTATCCCCAATGAGAAATCTGTGCGGGCCGCCACATCAGCTCTGATCTCAACCTCCTGGATGATAATTTTATACCCCTGGTGCTCGACTTTGAGGCTGTACTTTCCAGGGCTGAGGTGCGTCACGGTGTAATTGCCCGACTCGTTGGTTTGCGCAGTGGTGGTGACATTCTTGGTCAAGTCTGTCACTGTGACTACCGCGCCAACGACTCGCGCTCCCTGTGGGTCGGTCACCGTGCCAAAGACGCTTCCGTAGACGGCCTGCGCACGGCTACTGACAGAAAGCGCAGCAACCAACAACAAGCTGAGGATAAGCGAGAGCAAATCTCTGCTACGCATCATGTCCTCCTTGTACTGAACGCTATCGAGACTGTATGAAAACTCGAAATCCCACCCACTCCCGAAGCTTTGAAAAAAATGGAAACCGATCGCATATATCACTCAAGCGACAGAAATTCGCAGGTTGGGAAGGGTGTTTTACCCCCGCTCAAGATTCGTAGCCATTCATCCTTGAACTACCAAGTCATAGTTGAGGGGCTGCGATTCTTGAGCGGGGGTAAACCGCCCTTCCCAACCTGCAAATTTTCGAATGCTGATTAGTATCCAGGCGCGAACTGAATTTTTCACAACTTCTCCCGTGGGTGGTATTCCTGAGTTTCACTGCGGCGGTGGCAATCCGATGCGCCGTAGCAAGTCTGCAAACCGCGGGTCCGAGCGCAAGGCGTCGCAAGTACACGCAGTACCGTCTCCAAGATGAACTAATGCGCTGGAACGTTCCTCATATGCTTTTTCCAGCCATTCAAAGGCTTGTTCCTTCTCGCCAAGCTCTGCATAAATGAATGCAAAGCCCAGCGGCGGGACACGCTCTCGTTTTGAGGCTTCTCTCATCTTCTGCAGGTTCTTCTGCATCACAACTCTTTTAGCTTCACGAAAGCCAGACGCTTTGTAGTTCTGCTCCAAGGCGGCTGCAAGATCACTATCACCGGAAAGGTTCATCCCCTTTTGATACTCAGCGATGGCTTCCACATACATTCCTTTCTTCTCATAAACAGCACCGAGGTGCCAGTAAATACTTCCTAAGATCCACTGGGCCGGTTCCAATTCAATCGTCTTCCGGAATTGTTCTATCGCCTGGTCATACTGGCGGTGCGCATGGGCAAATGCCAACATGTCTCCCAGACCCGCATTTATTCGAATTGAAAGCGGATTAAGCTCGTAGGCTCGTTTCATCTCTGCGAGGCCTTCGTCCGCCCGACCCACACTATGTAAATAGTATGCATATGTAGTGTGAACGACTTCATCATTCGGATTGAGTTCAATGGCACGTTTTAACTCTCTCTCTGCAGCGGCCCAGTCCCAACCAAATGAATACTTGACACCTCCCAGCGCAGCATGTGCTTCGCCCAGTGTGTCATCTATTTCCAGCGCCTTCACCGCTGCCTCCTCTGCCTTCGGCCCGGCCTCTCTCGGAAGCATCACATCAAAGAATCCAAGTGCAGCGTAGGCATTTGACACTCCGACATAGGCCAGCGCGTAGCTTGGATCTTTTTCGATAGCTTGCTGAAAGTACTCGATGCTTTTCTGCCATCCTTCTGGCGTCCACTTGTTCCAGTGATAGCGTCCCTTCAGATAAAGCTGATAGGCTTCGGTGCTTGCAGTATAGCGTTTCGTTAGTCGCTCCTTTTGCTCACCGCTCAACCGCAGCCGTAACTTATCTGAGATCTCTCGTGACATCTCTTTCTGAAGAGCGAGGAGGCCCGACAGCTTGCGATTGTACTGCTCCCCCCAAATGTGGCTGTTGTCTAGTGTATCAACCAACTCTACGCTGACGAGCAAATCATCGCCACGCTGGGTAACCTTGCCGACCAGCAACGCTCGCACGCCCAGGTCACGCGCCACCGCCTGCGGATCTATCGGTTGCCCCCTGTAGCGGGAGACAGAGCTAAATGAGATGACCTTAAGATCAGGCAAGTGCGAGAGGCTGTTGATGAGACTCTCGGTGATGCCGTCAGAGAGATATTCTGTGTTCGGGTCAGCATCGACATTGACGAAGGGCAAGGCTGCCAAAGAATCTATCGTCGTAGGACTTCTGCCGAAGTGAAAATAAGCACTGGCTGCAAGGACAGTGAGCAGCATTGCGACAGTGAGCGCTGCTGCCTTCTGATGCCGTTTGATCCCGCTGACCAGATATTTAGCACTCGACGTCAGAAGCCTTACTTGTTTACCGGTTCGAGTCGCTAGTTCACCTGCTGTTTCATTCCTCGCCGCGTATTCTAATTCCTGCTTCAAGCTCTTGAGCTTTGCGGCCAACTCTTCAATTGTCTGATATCGTTCCTCTCTGCTTTTGCTCAGCGTTTTGCTGACAATTTCTTGCAATTCGGCTGGCACTGCCGGCCTGCAGTGTTCAAGCGGTTGGGGCTCACGATCCAGTATCGAGACGATGACGTCACTGGTGGTTTCACCTTTGAAGGGTGCTTCACCTGTCACCATCTCATAGATCACCACACCCAGGCTCCAGATGTCTGTCCGTCCGTCTACCGACAGCCCTCTCGCCTGCTCCGGTGACATGTAGCGGGAGGTGCCCATCACCACACCAGTGTCCGTCGTCACCCGTCCCCCAGCAGGTGTCGTGACATCGGTAGTCGGCTGCTC
>JAMQPH010000233.1 GCA_023717605.1 Pyrinomonadaceae bacterium | reverse complement strand
CCGCGGCTGATTTTTGGGTCCGAAACTAAAACTCGTGCTTGAAAGTTTGGAGTACGCGGTGCGCCACCACTTGCCGGTGAACTTCGTCGGGGCCATCGTAAATCCTGGCGGCCCGGGCATCGCGATAGAACATCTCCAGGGGCGTGTCTTTGGAGTAGCCGAGTGCGCCATGGACCTGAATTGCCCTGTCAATGACGTCGTTCAGCACGCGGGCTCCAAAAAACTTAATCACCGAAATCTCGATTCGCGCGTCTTCGCCGCGATCTAATTTCCAGGCAGCGTTCAGAGTCATCAAACGAAAGGCATTGATCTCTGCAGTCGAGTCGGCAATCCAGTTTTGTATCGTCTGTTTTTTCGACAGGGGTTCTCCGAACGATTGTCGTTTCAAAGCATAGCGGCACATCATCTCCAGACTGCGCTCGGCGGCGCCAACCCAGCGCATGCAATGCTGAATTCGTCCCGGACCCAGCCGCGCCTGCGCGAGCTTGAAGCCTTGTCCGATTTCGCCAAGGAGATTGCTCACCGGAACGCGACAGTTCTCAAAACGAATCTCGCAGTGGCCGCCAACTCCGCCGGACCCCATCACAGGCACAGCCCGAATAATATTGAAACCGGGTGTTTCCGTGGGGACTAGAATCATGCTGGCGCGGCTGTGTGAATCTGCTGCGGTATCGGTGACGGCCATAACGATCGCAAATGCAGAACCGATTGCGCCGCTAATAAACCACTTGTGCCCGTCAATAACCCACTCATCGCCATCGCGGACAGCCGTTGTGCGGAGCCCCGTGGGATCCGAGCCCGCCACTTCCGGCTCAGTCATTGCAAAGCATGAGCGTACTTCACCAGCAGCAAGCGGGCGGAGGTAGCGGTCTTTCTGTGCCGGCGTTGCAGCAATCAATAACAACTCGGCATTCCCGGCATCCGGCGCCGCGGAACCAAAAATACGCGGAGCGATGACCGACCTGCCGATAATTTCATTGACCAGCGCCTGTCCTATGAAACCGATTCCCATCCCGCCCCACTCCAGCGGCAGGTTTGGCGCCCACAGACCTTGTGCTTTAACTTCCCGTTGCAAATCTCTTTCTAGATCGACGGGCAGACCTTCGTCCTCGACCATCTTGCCTTCGTTGGGATAGACATGCTGTTCCATGAAGGCAGCGACCCGTTCGCGCGTCGCTTCGAGTTCAGGCGGAATGCTGAAATCAATCATGGGGTCCTTTTGGAACTGGATTGCACGGAGTCGAAGAGCGTAGTGATTGTACGCCCAAACTCACTCTGCGCTAACATGCCTGCGCACCAACCACTCTCCTGCCACTCAAAGGAGGATTAGCTGATGAAGGTTCCAATGTTCGTGCTTTCATTCGTTCTGGTCACTACCGCCGCAGTTGGTCAAAAACGCAGCGCCGTTTTCCCAGGAGGCGCAATCGTCGATCTGTCGTACCCCTTTGATTCGGAAACAGTCTATTGGCCCACGGCTGATGCTTTTCACCTGGCGAAGGATTTTGAAGGTGTGACCGAGAAAGGGTTCTACTATTCCGCGTACAAGTATGCCGCCGCCGAACACGGCGGGACACACCTCGACGCTCCGGTTCATTTTTCTCGAGGGCGTCATACAGTCGATCAGATACCGCTTGAACAGTTAATGGGATCTGGCGTCGTCGTCGACATTACGAAGCAGTGCGAAAGCAACGTTGACTATCAAGTCACCACTAATGACCTTCTCGCCTGGGAGAAGCAGCACGGCAGGATAGCAACTGGGTCTATTCTTCTGTTACGCACCGGCTTCGGGCGATTCTATCCTGACCGAAAGAAATATTTAGGGACCGAGGAACGTGGCGCTGAAGCCGTCGCCAAGCTTCATTTCCCGGGCCTTCATCCCGACGCCGCTCGTTGGCTGGCTGCTAACCGTTCGATAAAGGCCATTGGGTTGGATACCGCTAGCATCGACTTTGGG
>JAMQPH010000225.1 GCA_023717605.1 Pyrinomonadaceae bacterium | reverse complement strand
GTTGTTGGCGAAGTAAACATAGTCCATGGGTTCGCCGTGGCAGCAAGAGACGGCTTTGGACTGAGAAGCAGCTGACGGATGCGATTGCGTATGTGCTCTACGAACAGGGTGAGCCACTGCCCTAAGACCTGAGATCAGGCTAGCGCCAGGAGAGCAGACTTGATTCAGTGGCTGGGCTCGCGTTGGGTGGCTCCTGCCAAGGGGAGTGGTTTCCTGCTGCTGTTGAGTGATGGGATCCATTGGCTACCGCAAATGGTTCTGTGTGTTGAGTCGCTCGGCTAGGGCTGAGTGGTTGCGGCCGGTGTTGAGTGCTGCGATCCATTGGCTACCCAAATGGTTCTGATTCAATTACACACAAAAAAGGGCCACACCTCATCGGCGTAGCCCTGAGAGCTAACATGCAAATGCGGGACTACTGCGTGATGCCCATCTGCCAGAGCATGAAGGCGTAATCAAACGCCGTGTCCTTGAGAGCGTCGTAACGCCCGGATGCGCCCCCGTGGCCGGCCCCCAGGTTTGTCTTCAGAAGCAGATAGTTCTTGTCGGTCTTCACAGCGCGCAACTTCGCTACATACTTCGCGCCTTCCCAATAGGGTACCTGGCTGTCATTCAGAGAAACTCGGACGAGAATAGTCGGATAATCCTTCGCCACGATATTGTCGTAAGGCGAATAGGATTTCATGTAGACATACTCATCCTTATTCTCCGGGTTGCCCCATTCGAGAAACTCCTGGACGGTGAGCGGCAGACTCTTGTCAAGCATCGTGTTTATTACGTCAACAAAAGGCACGTAAGAAACGACTGCCTTGAACAAATCGGGACGCATGTTAGTGACTGCGCCCATCAACAGACCGCCCGCGCTTCCGCCGGAGATGACCAGCCGATCCTTCGACGTGTACTTCTGCTTGACCAGGTAATCAGCGGAATCAACGAAGTCAGTGAAAGTGTTCTTCTTCTTCATCAATTTGCCGTCGTCATACCAGGGCTTGCCGAGGTCACCGCCACCCCGAATGTGCGCCAGCGCGTAGACGACGCCGCGATCGAGCAAGGAAAGGCGATTCGAGCTGAAGCCGACGTTCGACGGGCTGCCGTAAGAGCCATAGGCTGTCAACCATAACGGTGCCGTCCCGTCGAGTTTTACTCCTTTTTTGTAGACGAGAGAGATGGGAACCTTCGTTCCGTCAGCGGCCGTTGCGTAGATGCGCTCCGACTTGTAGTTTGCCGGATCGAAGTCGCCCAGTACCTCCTGGCGTTTGAGCAGTTCGCTCTTGTGCGTTGCCACGTCGTAGTCGTAAGTCGAGGGCGGAGTGGTGAATGAGTTGTAGGAATAGCGAAGCTTCTGCGTGTCGAATTCACGATTAGTAGAGACACCGGCCGAGTAAACCGGCTCGGGAAACTCGAGGTAGTGCGCCTTGCTGGACTTGAAGTCGGTGAGCCGCAGTTTCGGGAGACCGTTCTCGCGTTCGGAGAGCACGAAGAAGTCTTTGAAAATATCGATATCTTCAAGCATCACCGCGGGCCGGTGGGGAATAACCTCTGTCCAATTGGCCTTGCCCGGGTTAGAAATGGGAGCCGAGGCGAGACGGAAGTTCCGGCCCTTGTCGTTGGTCAGAATATAGAACTTGTCGCCGTGCTGATCGACCGAGTACTCGTGGCCCTTCTCGCGGGCTGAGATGAGTTTCGGCGTTGCCGTAATACTTGACGTCGGGATGTAGCTCCACTCGTTCGTATCAGAACTCGAGGAGTTAACCATGATGTACTGCCGGCTACGCGTCTTTCCCGCGTACAGACGGTAAAGTTCGTCTTTCTCCTCCGCGACCAGCACGTCCTTCTCTAAAGGATCGCCAAGGGTGTGGCGCCACAGTTGGTGAGGACGTTTGGCGGCGTCCTCGCGACCGTAGAACAGAGTCTTGTTATCGGGCGCCCAAAAGGCATAAACAACCTTGCCGAGTTGATCCGGGAGTTCTTTGCCGGTCCTCAGGTCTTTGATGTGAAGCGTGTAGTCGCGGTGGCCATCGTGGTCCATCGAGTAAGCAAGCAGGTTTGCGTCATCGGATACGTTGTAGGTACCGAGGCCCGTGTAAGGATGTCCCTTCGCAAGCTCGTTCAGGTCAAGCGTGATCTCCTCAGGAGCGGTTATCGACCCCTTGCGGCGTGCGTAGATTGGATACTGCTGTCCCTCGACGGTACGGGAATAGTAAAAATATCCGTCCTGGCGATATGGAACCTGCGTATCGGTCTGCTTGATGCGGCCCAGTAGTTCCTTGTAGAGAGACCCCTGGAACGGCTCGGTTGGCTTCATTACTGCAGCAGTGTGGGCGTTCTCTGATTCCAGGTAGGAGATCACTGCCGGGTTCGACTTCTCACGCAGCCAGAAGTAGTCGTCGACCAGGGTCTCGCCGTGAATATTTGTAGTCTTGGATTTCTTTTCTGCCATTGGTGGTTTTGGTGCGGCTGCTCCGCCCCCATTTGCTGATTGGGCTAGCGCCGCGCTGCTAAACGTTAACGTGGAGACTACTGCAAACAAAACTGGCAGCATCAGGGGTCCTGGCTGTTTTCTCATGTCGAACCTTCTTTGTTACCGAAGTTAGGGTTTGCGGACATCGGGGAGATTCGTCTTCTATGAATCGAGCACCGCAGAATCTTTTGCCTGGTTGTTTGCCGGCGCACGGCCAGCTAGTCGTGGACGGTTCAACCACGCGGAGGGTCGCCCCAGCCTGAGCCTAAATACTTACCGTTCTCTACAATGCAAGGCACTGTTGGATCACCGCCCGAAAAAGAAAGCATCTCTGCCCGATGCTTGCGATCGTTCTGAGCGTCGTAGTCAACAAAAGAAATGCTCTTAGCGTTGTAATGATCTCGTGCCTGTTGACAGTAAGGACAGCCCGGCTTTGTGTAGATAACTAACGCCAACCCTGAGTCGACCTCCGTGTAATGCTAGTTTAGCAATGGACTGGCGAAGATGAGAAGCCGGGGCGAGTGGGATCCGGTATTATTTTCAAACTGGAACCGCTATACTCCGCTGGTTTATGGACGAACTAGACACAGTCGTACCCTATATCACTCAGAGCGATCTGCTTGACCCGTACGAAAAATTGGTGAATGTGGAGATACTGGGTAAGCAGGTGCAGGTGCCCGAAAAAAACCGCTTGCTTCGATGTTTCCAGTTTCTATCGCTCAATTCGATCTCTTACGGCGACTTTTGTTGGAACGGCGAATGTACAAATTGTCAGATTTGGTATCACGAGAAAGGTCAGACAGAGAGCAATGACAAGCCCGCCCTCTCCTGTCGCGCTGAGGT
>JAMQPH010000224.1 GCA_023717605.1 Pyrinomonadaceae bacterium | reverse complement strand
ACGTGTGCTGGAAAAGAGTGGGCCCGGGTTACCTTTCTCCGTGGATAAATTTGAGTACTGTAAATCCGTCAGGATGATGAACCTGTTCTTGCGCGCCTCAAATGTAGACATGAAACCGAAGTTCAGTTCCACACCGGTGTCCGTCACGCTGGTGTCAGTGTCTACTACAAAGTTTCCGATTCCGGAGCGTCCGCTGATGCTGGCGATCACAAATAGGGCGTGAGTTGAAACTGCCATTCGTCTGTGGATGCAGCCTGGGGAGCCCGTGAAGCTACTGTCACCGATGGTTCGGCCCGCACATCGTCGGTAGAACTAGTTGGAGCGACAGCAATGTTCGGGTTGACCACACCACGTTTGATCTCGGATCTCTCGTCTGATCCGGCGCTCTCTGCAGGCACTTGAGACTTGTTCCCGGCTTCGACTTTCTTCGGTTCAGTTGTCGAGACTGCAATTGCAGCGGTAACGGTTGACGGATCGTCGGGAACAGCGAGAGTCTGAGC
The DNA here is from genome assembly GCA_023717605.1 of Pyrinomonadaceae bacterium. Lineage (GTDB taxonomy): Bacteria > Acidobacteriota > Blastocatellia > Pyrinomonadales > Pyrinomonadaceae > PSRF01. The sequence goes on along the minus strand of JAMQPH010000224.1, from coordinate 17,486 downwards.
CCTGAGACTGAGGGTGCCAGCAGCAGTCACGATTAAGACTCCGCTGAGCGCGGTCGGTAATTTCAGAAGGGACATTGTTCGTTTTTCCTTTCAGTTAAGAAACCGAGTTGCGGCCCAGAACTGTCCGTACCGAGCTTCGCTGAGTTTAGGTTGTGGGAATTCCGTAGGTAACTGTTATTTCTGACAGGCAGGCAAAAGAAACCTGCCAGTCCCGGGAAAGCGACACGACCCTGTATATTTTGCCAGTAGTTCCTCGCCGGGAGAATGTCTAGCATGGGCGCGCACTACTAATCACCGTCCAGCGAACTTCCAGAAGGTTAGCCTGTTGCCTACAAATCAGGTAGTGCCTGAGAGCGTCAGTCGACTGCCGGAAGGTACTCCGCTGAAAACCATGTCAGACTAGAACGGAGACTCTATCCGGCGATTCAAGTCAAACCCGAAGCACGTCCTCACGGATAATCTGCGCCAATGGAGAAAAACAGAAAATTAAGCGGCGAAGATGAAACTTTAGAGATTTTCCCGCCCGGCAGTTTCACGGCAATAGACTCGTTTGGTCCCGTCTACTCGCCAGAGGTGGATATTGCGGCGGCGACACACCGGGGACTCGTCAGGGCAAATAACGAAGATCATTACCTCGCGCTGGGGTTCGGACGCTTCCTGGAGACTATCTGCACTAACATTGCGGAAGGGTGTCTCGATCCGAGTCTTGACGACACTGGTTACGGCATGGTCGTCGCGGATGGCATGGGGGGTATGGCAGCGGGCGAGGAGGCCAGCCGCACAGCTTTGTGTAAGCTTGTGGAAATGGTTGTCAACACTCCTGATTGGTTGATGAAGGTGGACGGTGGGGGAGATATCGCGAGAGTGATGAGGCGAATGACTCAGCGATTCCGCCGCATCGATGACGAACTAAGAGACCGAGCGCATAACAATAGAACTTTGCTTGGCATGGGTACCACCTTAACCGTAGCGGTTAGCCTGGGCTCCAACTTGCTGATCGGACACATTGGCGACTCGCGTGCCTATATGCTTAGGAACAAGAAACTCCACCAACTAACTCGAGATGACACCCTGGCGCAGGCATTGATAGATTCAGGCATTGCCGATCCCGAAGATACTGCAGCAAGAGCCATGCGCCACGTGCTGACGGCTGCGATCGGATCCACGGGTAAACCTGTCAATCCTCAGGTTCAACGCCTACAGCTAAGTCATGATGATCAGATCCTGCTATGCACAGACGGTCTAACCGGAATGGTCTCAGATGAGGTAATCGCTGCAACGTTACGGCGGGCCACTACAGCCAGCGAGGCCTGCCAGACCCTGGTCGATCTTGCCTTGAGCGCAGGCGGTTCAGACAACGTAACCACAGTGTTGGCCCGCTATCGATTTCCAGCTTAAGACTATCCACAGATTTCGCAGATTACTCAGACGAGAGGTCCGCATCTCCCCGTCTCCCGTCTCCTGCATCTCAGGGTCTGTCTTCGGAGGTGTTGTCAGAATTGACAGTATCAGAACCATTCCTCACTCGATAAAATTCCATAGCCGAGTTTACCTGTGGAACCTACACAAGACTGGAATTCTGGTTTTCATCCTCTTCCTCCTCTGCCAGAAGGGCTCGAAGATCAGGTGAGTGGTCCGTACCCGATTTAACCGCTGGCAAACATACGGCGTCGTCTATGATGGCTATCTGAGGATTCCGGTTATCTTAAAAGATAGGATGACTCTCCTATGAGATAGCTTTGGCACCTCTGCTTGAGGAACGCCTTCTGCCACCAAGTCGACCAACGTGATATTTGGCTTCAGATCCGCTGGTTCGACCGCGTCGCCTTCCCGTTTGTTCTGCTGAATCTCAGGCACAGCGATTGTCTAACTACCGAGCGTTGGCACTGAAGCGATGAGAAATCGACGTTCGCTATACAGGTCAACAGGAGAAGGAGAAGCCCATGGGTTACTTCAAAAAAGAACAGACCAAGAAGGAAATTAAACTATCTCGAAGATTCACTCCGACAACATGTTTCGTTTGGTAAGGGATTGCGGGATTCAGGAGGAAATTTAGAAATGCCGAACAATAGCAGCATAGTTGCTCTGGTCGACGTACCCGGTATCGGTAAAGTGAGCCAAGAGTTCAAGGACAAAGTGGTGCTGATCGCCGCCGATCTCGAAACCAATCCTAACTTCTTAACGGCGGTCATGAGTTTCGAATCCGGGGGTACGTTCAGTCCGTCAGTGAAAAACCCACTTAGCGGCGCGGTCGGTCTTATCCAGTTCATGCCAAGTACCAAGAAGGGGTTAGGGACCACGTCGCAGGCGTTGGCGCAAATGACGGCTGAAGATCAGCTCGACTTCGTAGCGAACCACTTCAAACGTTTCAAGGGCAAGCTCAAGACCCTCGAGGACACGTACATGGCGGTGCTCTTCCCGGCAGCTGTTGGCAAAGGCAGTGACCACGTGCTGTTCACAAAGCCATCGAGAGTATACAAGCAGAACAGCGGGTTAGACATCAACAAGGATGGGCAGATCACCGTCGGCGAGGCAGCGGACAAGGTGCGGGCCAGGCTGGGCGGAGCGAGTGTCGGCACGGGGGAGACTCTACGGCGCGGGTCGGAGGGCCCAGAGGTCGAAAGATTGCAGGAGGAGTTGATTGACATCGGCTACCTCACGCGCGCGCAGAAACTGTCAGCTCCCGGAAAGTTCGGACCGCTGACGGAAGCCGCGCTTAGGAACTTCCAAACGGATAATCACCTGGAGGCGAACGGGACTTACGGTGAGGCGACGCAGGCGGCATTCCGCCAGTTGAACGACGGTGTCAAGCTCGGCAGCCGTGGGGACGTCGTGCGCGGTCTGCAGGACCGGCTCGTCGCGCTCGGAAGCATGACCGTGGCGGAGGTGATGAGCGGCCCTGGGGTTTTCGGGCCGCGGACGGACGCCGCGCTGAAGGCCCTCCAGCGCAATCATGGTATCGAGCCGACCGGCGTTCTGACGGATGAAACTTACCAGGCGTTGCTGCTGGCCGCGCCGGCAGCGGTGCCGAAAACCGATCTCCTCGACGGCACGAGTGTCGAAACGGTCTTACCTGAAAAAGGCATTGGCTACGTCACTTTCAACCGAGAGCCCGGCGGCAGAGATCAGGTGGGGCGTGCTTCGACGGTTCGCACGATAGAGCGGCTGGGGGAAGCCTGGGCGAGCAAGCACCCGACCGTCCAGATCGCCATCGGAGACATCAGCCGGAGGGGCGGGGGACCGTTCCCGCCGCACAAGTCTCACAAGGATGGCTGTGACGTTGACATCCGGCCGCTTACAAACAACGGCCACAACGAGCCGACCCACATCAAAGCCACAAACTACTCTCACGCTCGCACCAGGGAGTTGGTATTACTGATCAGAGAGAAATTTGATCCGGCGGCCATGTTCTTTAACGATCCACTGATGATCAAGGAAGGGCTGACGAGACATTTGGGCGGTCACGATAACCATTTACACGTCCGCTTCAGTTAGCGGGCGGCGGGCGCGGGGACAACAACCATGCGGCAGTTGGAAGGCCATGTTCCCTACTCGGACTGAGTGAGCCAGCCTCGCAAACCAATCAACCCGTTGAAATTGTCGATCTGTAAGAAATCCGGCGGCTACTGCTGGTGTGGATGCGGCGGTAGGTAAACCGCTCAATTGGAGCGTCCCCTCAAGATTACGGAGCTAAAAATGGATACCATCAATGTCACCTTAGCCGACCTGACCTTTCCCGCAAAGTTAGAGGATAAGTTTTGCAAGTTCCGCCCCCTGATCAGCATCAGATACAGGGATTCTAACAACAAACTCATGTTTGCCCGCGAGGCTATGCCGGGTTTGGGGAAACGCGACTACTGGGAGTGTGAAAAAGATAATAAGAGCAAGCCGGATTTCGTGCGCCACGATTCTGAATCTAAGGTAGACACCAACAAGCTAGGGGTCTCCCGCAGGGAGATTACTTTCAGCGACATTGATGTCAAGAAATTGGAGAGAGTCGATGTGGAAATCTACGACATCGATATCAAGTCAGGCTTTTTTGATGCTCTCAAGGACAATTTGCTGAGAGTCTTGCCGGTGGCAGCAGCACCCTTCATCCCGGCGACTTTGCCCATAACCCTGACACTCATCAAGAGCGCAGTCGAACAGGGCACAAACAAGACGATTTCCGATCTGCAGAAGGCTGTCATTGATAAAGCTATTGGCAAAGAGGACGGCGCAGCGCGGTCGATATTTGCCCATAGCCAGACACTGACGATCGAGCCTAAGCAAACGGTCAGCCTTAACGGCGCGGGAGTTCAAGGAGATTACTCGGTCACTTTGGAAATCGAAGCGACCTAGTACCCGGACTCTGTCGAAATGGCAGCGTAATTGGACGATTTGCCGCTAAAAAGAAAACCCTGGGAAGACATGATTCATTCACCCCGCAGTTTGAATTCGATGACTCTTGTTTTTGCTTTATGGGTTGTGCTCATATTGGCCGGTTGAGCGCCGCGGAACCGTCCAATCCACATCAGCAAAGGAGCTCACGCCCCAGCACCGTAACGCCTGGAGGAATACAAAGCGAAGCTCCTTAGAGGTGAAACATGGCAAGTCAGCAGAATATCCAAACAGCGAAAGAAAGCGAGTCGACTTCTATTAAACAGGTATTAGAGATTCTAAAACACCCTCTTGTCCTATTAGTTATCGGAGCTACCATAACCTCTCTGCTAGTCCCATATTTGAACGCTAAAGTAAATCGTAATGAAATATTGCAAGAGGCTAGACTGAAAAAAGCGATTGAGATTGGAGAACACAATACGGAATTTAATAGCAAGTTTAATACACTCAAGACAATGTTGGAGTCATTTCATAGACGAAGTGTTAGCTTGCAGCTCAAACCCTCCGAATTTAGAGAGGAACAATCAAAATTCCTTGATGAGTTTAGTAGACGCTATCTGGATCTTGATGAGAAAGCATGGTGGTGGTACCCGGCTCTCCAAAGAGAGGCATCCGTTCTACGTCTAACTTCAAGGAGTGACCTGCAAACACTCGATACAGAATTGAAAGAATATGGAGATAATTTGAATAAGAGCTTTGGCATTCTTAGACCGTTATGGCGGGCGTTAACATCTTCCGATTACAACCCTAATGATAAGGAATATACGAAAAAAGTAGACAAGATTATCGCAGATGTAAATGATCCAAATAATGGACTTCCCGCTTTGTTCCAGGCTCGAAACATTCTTATAGAGAGAATTGCCGGACATTTTACTTCAGCTTAGTAAAGTTATTATTTAGAATTCGTAATAGAATTTTGAATGCTACCGCGTCCGGCTAATGCCCCGAGGCCAGCACCTCATTCACTGGTCCCCAACCAGCCACCTTTAAATCCGGCGCGCCGCAGACCTGCGATGATATATGGACATCGTCTCATTAGTCGCCAGAGTAAGCCCGATCTGTAGTTTTCGATCATCATCACAATCGGACCTTGATCGAGTCCATAATACCCTTGAGAAACCCACCCTTTCTGTTTACGACCGCTTGAAGTAAACGTTGGGTTATAGCTGCATTTGAATCCGTACTTGCTGGTCATTTCAGGATAATTTTTGTTAATGCGCTTGAGTGATGGCAGCACAACTTCGGGAGCAAATGGTAATGACCCAGCGACCGCCCAGGGTGCAACCGTTCCGTCGTCCGGGCCATAGGGAATGCCGCGCGCAAGATAATCAAAGAAGCGTCGCGTCTTACCATTGATACGCCGAACCGCCGGTCCAGGCCCATCACTCGCGGTGATTCCCCAGCAATAACGACCATAGCCCGCCAGCTTTTTGGGATTGCGCATCGCATATGACTGTTGGGCATAGACGGCTCGTCGGCTGTTCTCGAAATAGTCGATTGCCTTCCAGCGCATGTACTCGTCCTGGATACCGCGGAAATCTATCCACATGTGTGATAGCTGGTGAATGAATAACGGCCCGGCATAGAGAAACTCATGTCCATAGAGCTTCTTCCATTTGTACGCCCTGGTCCACGCGTGGTAGCTCTCTTCAGGAAGAGGGAAAGTAGGCGAGGCAAGACCAAGTACATACAGGATCAAAGCTTCGCTGTATCCTGTCCATCTGTACTTTATGAATCCCGTCTCTGGCTTCCAACCATGCGTGACCGTCAGACCTCGATTCTGCGCCCAATGCCAGTCGGCGCGCGAATAGAGTGCTTCTGCAAGTTGGCGAATTTCGCGTTCATCTTTGGCCTCGCCGTCGAAATACATCGCGGCGGCGAGCGCCCCGGCAAGCAGGTACGTCGTATCAATCGTTGAGAGTTCCGAGTTCCAAACGCGCCTACCTGACTGCATGTCGAGAAAATGATAGTAGAAACCCTTGTAACCAATCGCGTCCGGACCCTTTCCCTGAGGCCCGTCATTGAAAAATCGCAAACTGACCAGGGCTCGCTTGATAGCCTCGGAGCGGGTGATGTAACCACGCTCGACGCCAATCGGGTAGGCAGTGAGCGCGAACCCTACTACCGCTATCGAGCTCGGTGCCCCCCGACGCGTGTTATCCGGGAGCAGTCCATTCTCGAGGTTCATCTCATCCACAAAGTACCTGAACGTATCGCGTTCGAGTTTAGCGAGTTCGGCGGCGGTTAATGATGGCTCCAGTGCTTTCATCCTTTAACTGTTCTCGCAATTAACCAGTTTTCACAGCGCGCTGCGTATTGCTCGCCGGACAACCTCCGCTGTAAATCCATAGACAAGGTGCGACGCAAGCGCGTAAGCGTGCGTCGAAACCGGGTATTCGGTCGGAGGCTTTGAGAGCCCGAGCAGCGGCACCGCCGTTTCGTCTGCAACCAGCCAGAAAGCACCACCGAAAGGCAAACCCATTCCAGTTGTAACCTCTGGAGCAAGTTCCGCCATTGCCCCATACAATCCACCGGTCACCGTGCCGAAGGCGTAGTGGACCGCTGCGCCCGCGGGCTCTTTCTCACTTTCTTTTAACTCATGACCCAGGATACCCTCCGAAATGGCCCTCGCAGCTTTAACGGTAGCGTCATCCACGTTTTCTTTATTCTGTTCTGAACCTTGGCCAGGCTGTTGTCCTTCGCTTGGCTGCATGGATTGCGCACCGTGTGATTTTTCAAAACCTTCTGCTGCTTTGCTCCATGCCGCTTGAAACTGGTTCATTGTCCAGGACGCGACCAATCCTCCAACGAGACCTGCTCCAATTCCCTTCCACACGTCGCCTTCATCACATTTGTTTGCTTTTCTTTCTTCCCTCATAACACCTTTCCGCTCCATTCATTCACTTAGACAAATTTTATAGCAAATGGATTGCCGAGCATTCAGCTTGCTAGTCTCACCTCTGAACCCACCTGCCGACAACCAGGAAATAGCAGGGGTTCGGAGGACCTCCATAATTTGTCGCATCAGGCTTCGCGACGGCACATCAGCGTCCGAAAGCGTACATAACTACCGCTGTCCATTCGGTTAAGGTACGAAAGCTGCTTCAATGAAAAGCGCTTTACGTGACTTTCTGAGAAGACCCTCAAGGCAGGTGGGGCAAAAATATCGTGACTGCATCCTTATCGCCGAAGAATCGAACCAAAACGTATTATGTTGGGTCAGAATCGATTCGAAATGTCGCTCATAATCGACGCGGCAAAATCACCCGCCCGTTCCCGGATTGGATAGTGCCGTCATTAGAGGAAAAGCCGTTTAAGCCACATCCCGTCTTTAAAAACGGCCACGCTCAAACCATCGCGGCCTGTGCGTGGCCACGCTACTTAACAATGCCAACGGATGTTTCGAATGTAGAGCGTTTGTTTGAACTTGAGCCGGGCGTAAGGCTTCTCGCGCACTGTAGCTGGCAATCTGATCCACTCTGGCACGGGACTCTTCTTCTGGTTCACGGATTGGAAGGTTCAAGCAGTTCGAAGTACATGTGTGGCACGGCGGAAAAGGCCTTCCGCACTGGCTTCAACGTTATCCGTTTGAACTTACGAACCTGCGGCGGTACCGAACATCTCACCCCGACCCTCTACCACAGCGGAATGACCGGCGATCTTCGTGCCGTTGTTCGAGAGTTGATCGAATGCGATCACTTGCGATCCATCTTTCTAGTAGGCTTCTCGATGGGAGGCAATATGGTACTGAAGCTCGCTGGTGAAGATGCTGACACAATGCCGGATGAAATATCAGGCTTCTGTGCAGTCTCACCCGCAATTGACTTAAGCTCCTGCGCAGAGGCGATCAGATATCGATCAAACTGGGTTTATGAGCAAATGTTTCTACGAAGTTTGCGTCGCCGCCTGCGGCTCAAGCAAGAGCTCTACCCAGAGCGATATGATACGAGCGATCTGCATCTGGTGCGCACAATCAGAGACTTCGATGAGCGCTATACCGTGCATGAGGGCGGCTTCCGGAACGCAGACGACTATTACGCACGCGCCAGCGCCCTGCCGCTCATAAAGCGAATTGATAGACCGACCTTAATCATCCACGCACAGGATGATCCCTTCATCCCTTTTGCCCCTTTTAGACACTCGTCGATTATTGATAACCCATACGTCGTACTCCTCGCACCGGAGCATGGTGGGCACGTCGGCTTTGTGGCCGATCACGTGAATCAGCCGGACAGGTTTTGGGCAGAAAATCAAATCGTGGAATTCTGCCAACGCCTGGATCAGATCTCTTCATCATGAGATAGCCGGCACGCCAAGGTACTCGTGTACCGAACCGCCGGTCTCAATTACTCAACAGAGTAGTAGCTACTCAAACCACAGAACCATTTGCAGTAGCCAATGGATCCCAGCACTCAACAGAGCAGTAGTCACAAAACCCGCGATTTACGCGACTTGAACTGAGGATCGCTTATGAACGTGGTGTAACTTCCGCTCCGGTTGAGTGATGGGATCCATTGGCTAAGCTTGGCATTGATCGTCTTGATCTGCTTTTTTCTGCCCTGGGTACAAATAAGTTGTGGCGCGAGCGAGGGTAGGCTTAGCGGAGTCGACCAAACCTCACGGCCGGGTTGAAAGACGCAGTGGCCCTTGAGGGTTAATACGGCATGGATCGGCGGCTTTGGCTCCGGCGCTTTCTCGGGCCGCTCGAACCGCAGCAGTCGCAGTCCTCTCATCGAGTTTTACGAGCCCGCACTCGATCTCACTGACTCGGAGCTGCAGTGTCTGAATCTCTCCTCCCAATTGATTGATTTCCGGGTCGCGGGCGCCTGGCTGCGAAGCCGGTGTGCGCTGCGATCTTGCGGATTGCTCAAGCCGGTTGATACTCGATTCGATAGAGTAGAGGCGCTGCTCTAATGAGCTGATTCTTCGGTCCAGACTCCTTACATCCTGCGATCCCGTCAGCCCTTCCAATTCGGAAGAGCCATTGTTTGTATAGGCGTTAGCGATCACACAGATAAGAGCACACAAAGCCACACCCCGCGCAATGTGCCGCTCTTTTAAGATAGTCATTGTCTGTCCTCCGCGATGCCTTCAAGAAGTTCAGAGTTCGAGCTTTAGCTTGTATGGCTTCCCGATCGACAATCTAAAGATTGAACTCCGAACTTCTTGAAGGCCATCGGACGTTGGCGCATTCCATCAACCTATGCCGGCCGGCGCCGGGGAGCGAAAACGGAGCAGCGTCTTTATCTCGTCCGCCGATTCGATCTCCAATGCTGCGGTCGCTCCCTCTGATGTTTGTTCCAGCCAGACACGAATCGGCTTGGTGATCGAGTGCGTCACATGATCTTCCGGAACCTTGCCCAGGTTAATCGCAATTGACCGAGACTCATCATCTGTCGATGTTGCAGTAATGCCTTCTAGAGGAAGATCGTGTGCTTCTTCTTGCGCCCCAATGTCAGGACCTAAAACTTCGAGCGTTGCCAGCCACCCTTCGTGCTGACGACTGAATCTGTCGAGGAAATTCTTCCATTGGTCGCGCGGAATTTCTTGCGTAGCCATATTGTTTCCCTTCTTTCTTTAACGCGCACTTGACGCGGTCTCGTATCGCTCTTGCTCTGCCCGCTTTAGCAGCTCGCGGACCTCCTCATCCGAGGTTTGCGAAAAGTCCTGATACCAGGTAATTAACGATCATTGAGAACGCGCACTCCTCCTGACGCAATCGCCCCCATCGCAAATTCCGGGTGACCGGGAAGACCAAGCTTCCTGACCAGGAAAACATCGAGTGGGGCCTTGAGCTGTTTCGCCACCTCGTAGGCAACAGGCACGCCACCGCGCGGCAGCGCCAGCACCAACACGTCTGCAAGATCTGCGTAACGTGCCAGCCGCTGAGCCAACTGTCTTCCTGCATCGGTGCGATCTTGAAAAATCATTTCGCTCTTACTCTGCGATGGCGCGCTGTTTCTGTTTGACCAGTTTGTCTAATTTGATCTTTCAGTTCAAGCTTTTCTCACCTGGCGATTCCGTTGTCTCGCATGAAATCCAAACATCGCTTTTCATCTCCGTACCAGTAGCACACACCGAGATCCAGGGTTAAACACACGCCAGCCGAACATCGGCGTCTAGCTCCGGTCAACTTTCCCCTACTCTTTGTTGCCTACTAAAGGCTGTTTCAGAGTAGTTAATAGCAAGATGCATACCGGCTGTTACTATCCGGGGGAGGGTCTCTTTCGGTTTGCCTTGAACAAGAATTGCTTGCCAAACAGACGTGAGTTGATTGTTATGGGAAACCCGGCCAACGGACGTATCAAAAACCACCCACCATTTCGTCAATCGTGCATCGTTTCTTGAGCTTCGCTGGGCGTGGCTGGCGACCAGGGTTATGATTGGACTGTGCAGCTCCCTGTGAACCCGCCAGTCCAGCCTATGCTCGCCAAGCGAGTCTCCGAATTACCGTTAGTTGGAAACTGGATTTTCGAACCGAAGTGGGATGGGTTCCGTGCCCTGGTCTTTCGCGACGGGGACGAGATCCTGATCCAGAGCCGCGACGCAAAATCGCTGAACCGCTACTTTCCTGAACTACTCGAGGTGCTCCGGGCACAGTTGCCCGCTCGCTGTGTGTTCGACGGCGAGATCGTCGTTGCCAAAAATGGTGCACTCGACTTCGAGGCGCTACAACTCCGCATTCATCCCGCCGCGTCGCGGGTGAAGCTTCTGTCCCAGGAAATTCCTGCATCCATCGTGTTATTTGACGTCCTCTGCGAGGGGGACCGAGATCTGCGAGGCATGGCATTCCAGGAGCGTCGCCTAAGACTGGAATCGTTGCTTTCATCTAGCATGGCGCCGATACACCTGACGCCCGCAACAAATGATTTAACGGTAGCGGCGGATTGGTTTCGTCGCTTCGAGGGCGCCGGTCTCGATGGCGTTATCGCTAAGCCGGTTTTGGGAACCTATGAACCTAATAAGCGGGTGATGGTTAAGGTCAAGCACGAGCGCGATTGCGATTGTGTTGTTGCCGGCTTTCGCTGGCACAAGAAAGGCGACACGGCTGTCGGCTCACTCCTACTGGGGCTTTTCGATAGCTCTCACTCGCTGCAGCATGTCGGCGTTTGCGCGAGCTTCACGGACAGAGTGCGCCAGGAGCTAGTAGAATACCTCGCATCATACCGCCACGGCGCGCTCGCCGATCACCCCTGGAAACATTGGGCGGAGCATGAAGCAACAAATAGTGAAGGCGAGCATCGCAGGCCTGGCGCCCAGAGCCGCTGGAGTCAGGGCAAGGACATGTCATGGGAACCGTTGCGTCCCGAGCTGGTAGTCGAAGTCGCTTACGACCACATGCAGGGGAGCCGCTTCCGTCACACAGCGCAGTTTCGAAGGTGGCGCACGGACAAGCAGCCGAGCGATTGCACATATGCCCAACTCGAAGTTGTTCCAGCCCAGGAGTTGTCGGAGATTTTCGTCAACTCACAGAACCGCTTGCCGTAGCCAGCGGATACAAGCATTCGACATTACCGAAACTGCTCAAACTCGACTATGGTAAGGCTCACCGCGGTCGTAGAACACTTATACAATCGCATTGAACAGGAGCTGGCGTAGATCTTCTTCAAGTCACAGAACCGCTTGCCGTAGCCAGCGGATGCTAGCACTCACCTTAGCATTAACCGTTGAGAGAGGCGTGTTATTCCGTGATAAGCAAGTCCGTCGGTTCGCGGCGGCAGTAAGTGACATCGATAACTGAAAAGCGGTTGACCTGATGTGATTGCATATATGCCCTACCACCGAGTCTTACCATAGTCGGTTTTTGAACAGTTTCGGTAATGTTGAGTGCTAGCATCCGCTGGCTACGGCAAGCGGTTCTGTGAGTTGAGTACTCGAATCCCTGGTGGATGGGATTTTCACTTCTTGCGCAAGTTACGCCATTCACGGGTTGGATCGTCGTCAGGGTCAGGAGTTTCTTGCGGCGGGCGCAACGCTTCCGGCACATTCCTCAGATTCACTCGGATGCGAGTCCACGTTGATGACCTGCCTCGCATGGAGTCGATCAGCACGTCTTCCAAAGCAAGCAGCCTGGCAACTTTGCGATATTTCTTCTTCCATCGTTCAAGCCCGGCGAGGGCTGCTTCTTTGTCTGGAGAGTTCGCAATCACCAGAAGTGGCGCCCTGACGCGCGCCTTCTTTCCGCTGGGCTTCTTCACAGCGGATCGGGCGCGCGAAGGAGCCACGCGCGTAGCTTCGCCCTCCATCTTGCGAAAGTGTGGAGGCCAGGGAGCATCGCCGAGTCCGGCCTCCTCATCTCTGGCAGCGAGCTCGAGCAGCTCTTCAAGCGAACCTGGGTCGGCGTCCATACTTTCGTGCGGATCGCCGAACTCTTTGAAGCGTTTAGGAACCGTGAACACGTTGAAATCGGCCGGGTCACAGTTCGGAACGTCATGCCAGTGAATTGGTGTTGACACACGGGCGTCGGGGAGTGGGCGCACGGAATAAGCAGAGCACGTCGTGCGGTCCTTGGCATTCTGGTTGTAATCCAGAAACACGCCATGACGCTCCTCCTTCCACCACTTCGAGGTTGCCAGGGTAGGTATGCGCCGCTCGATTTCACGCGATAGCGCGAGTGCGGCGCGACGCACCTGCAGGAACGTCCAACGCGGTTCGATGCGAACATTCACATGCATTCCGCGTGAACCGCTCGTTTTTGGCCAGCCGCGAAGTCCCATGTCCTCGAGAAGCGCTTTCACCTCGAGGGCAACGCGGCGCACGTCCTCCCAAGGGACACCAGGACCTGGATCAAGATCGACGCGTAACTCATCCGGGTGCTCGAGATCGCCGGAACGAACTGCGTGAGGATGAAGCTCGATGCAACCAAGGTTCACGATCCAGGCGAGCCCCGCAGCATCATCGATGACTATCTCTTCTGCCTGGCGGCCCGAAGGGAATGAAAGTTTGGTGGTTCGCAACCACGAAGGACGATTGGTGGGCGCGCGTTTCTGATAGAACGCCTGCCCTTCAGCGCCATCGACGAAGCGCTTGAGAACCAACGGACGATCTCGGATTCCAGCGAGGGCGCCTGACGCCACCGATAGATAGTAGCGAACGAGATCGAGTTTTGAGACCTTTGTCTGCTTGGAAAAGTAGGGCTTGTCGGGATGGGTGACACGAACTTCGCGTCCCTCGATTGACAAAACCTCGACTTGGTCATCCGGCTTCACAAAACACAGGCTAACATGAACTTTGGACTTTGGACTTTGGACTTTGGACTTTGAACTCTTTCTGACGACGTGTGCATTGGACTATCCGAAGAGATAGAGCCACTAGCCGATCGGTTATTCTTTATTCCCTTGAGTTCGAGTCACGCTCCGCACTCGCCGTTCGTCTTCACAACAAGAAACAAGTATTTCTCCCCTGATCGCAGCACTTAGTCGCCATCCCCTGGCCCTTTTTGAAGCATGGCACATGAATCGCTCTGGTTAAGCGCGCCGGCTCCTCGAACAGACACCGCCGGCAAGGAACGAGATGACAACTAGTTCTTAAGCCCCTACCACAACCGACCCCTATAAGTGACCTCACCTCACTTCAACCTCAACCTTTTAACCTAAACGGAGGATCAAGCAGACAAGGCATTACCTGTCATCGGCAACCAGCACCGATCGTCTCTACTGCAAGTAGTCTCGCAGGGTAATAAGGTAAAGCGGCATTCGAGTCGATAACCTTCGACTCGAATGCCGCAACTCTACTTGCCGGTTTGTTGTTTCCAGTGTCAACAGCCATTCGTTGACAGCATCACGTCTTTGGGGATCAAAACTGATTCATACTTCCACGATGCACGACAATATGTGCTCCAGCCCAGAAGGGCTGACCCTGGACTAACTGGAATTTTCGGACGCTTACTTCCGACGCTTGAAGTAATACGCCGGATCGGTTGGCGGCCCTGCTACCGCCACTAACTCCCAGCCGTTCGCGCCGAGCTTGTCCAGGTGTTGTTCCAGTACAAATGCCTCACGTCCAAATGGCACGTTCGGTTCCTTTCGCATGCGCGGATTACCCGTAGCGGTAAGGTTGGTGGCGCTTGGACCGGCCACTGCCAGGTACTCCCACTGCTCATTCCCACTTTTGTCGCTTACGTTTGTTCCCTCTTGCCCGGTCGTTTTCACGACAGCTATCGAAACAACGGCAAGAGATAACACTGCGGCCATCAGTGACGTTCGTTTAAGGACTTTGCTTCTTTCATCCATAAAAACCTCCACTCTACCAACCAACCATCAGCGACGAGGACAACCGCACACGAACTAACACGAACTATAAAGGCACCCAGCGCTAATGATCCCAGCATTTGTTGCAACTATAAGACAAGCGGACAGGTAGTCGTTAGGAGTCTTCAAGTACCGCTTCAACATCAATGGCGATATCGATTTCGTTACTGACGAGAATCCCGCCACGGTCCATTGTATCTTGCCAACTGACTCCAAAGTCCTGACGATTGATCGGAGTGGTAGCTAGAAAACCCGCGCGCGTCCTCGGTCCCTTGTCAACTTCACTCTCCCACCAGGGGGTCTCCCATTGTCCCAGGTAGCTGACGTTCAACGAAAAATCTGCGACATATTCCTTCATCCGATGCCAGTAGGAAGTGAAGGCAAGCAAGTACGGCTCTAGAAGACACTGGAGGCGGAAACTCCGGAGTACGCAGTGGCGCGCGACCAGGAGTGCCTTGTCTATCTTGACACACTGAGGGATAAGCCAGCGACCATCGTCGCCGGGCGTGTCCTTAGTAGAATTGGAGCATAAAATGTCGAGGAACCCAGGACAGAAGACTCTGAGAGACAATCAGATCAGGACCGGTACGCCGGTGACCAAGCCCACGGTCGAGGTCGTGAACAAGCTAGCAAGCACTGTGAAGGCAGCCCAATCTGAGGGCCGTAAAGAGGCGACTCTCGCAGTGGTCGATCTAGCAAAGATCTCGTCACTCTTGAAGAAAGTTGTGCTGAACGCCAAATCCTCCGACGGAACGGACTTTGTCGCAAATGACACCGATCCGGGCGATTTTGTGCGCGTAGGTGACTGACTCGGCAAGGTGATGGCAGGGCGTAATCTTGTATGGGACCAACGAGTCGAGCGCACGCGATTGACCGTCTTATCGCCCCGATGGCGTCGGCGGCATTTGTCGAGTCTTATTGGGAGCAGGCTCCGCTCGTGGTATCACGTTCGACGCCCGATTCGTTTGCCGACCTTCTATCGATAGAGGCGATCGATTGCATCCTCTCGACCATGCGCCTGCGTGGACGAGATCTACGGATTGCCCAAGAAGGCACTTTGCTGCCGACCTCAAACTACTGCGGCAGCTCGGATGGCGAAGACAACATCGATCTCTACCGTGCCTTCGCACTGTTCAGTGATGGCGCAACGCTCATTCTTAATAACGCAGAGCGCTTCTGGGCTCCGCTACGCGAGTTAGTTGCAGGTCTCGCACAGTTCTTCGGGGGCCGCGTCCAAGCTAACGTCTACGTTACTCCGCCTTCGTCGCGCGGGTTCACCGCTCATTACGACACTCACGACGTGTTCCTGCTTCAAGTCGCAGGCGCCAAGTCCTGGCGCGTTTGCGCCTCCTCCGTTGCACTCCCGCTGGCAGCCCAACCCTACGATGACCGGGTCGCGGAGAAAACTGACACTCAGCAGGAATTCCGGCTCACGGTGGGCGATACCTTGTACTTGCCACGCGGGTTCATCCATGAGGCAACGACGCAAGTGGAAACTTCCGCTCATATCACTGTTGGTGTGTTCGCCCCGCTCTGGATTGACCTTCTCAGTGAACTAATCGTAACCGCGGGTGAGCGCGACCAGAATCTACGCCGGAGCCTCCCGCTTCGCGGGCTAACACTGGAGGCCCTCAATCTAGCACCGGATGTAGTGGCCGCAGTCGTGCGGCTCGGGGACGCTCAGTTGCTCGCTACGGCGCGTGACCGGCTTGTGGATCGGCTCACTTCGTCACAGGAGCCTCTTCTGCGAGGGCAGCTATCCGAACTCGCGTCTCACGTACCAATCGAACTGCATACGAGGGTGCGCCGTCGCGTGTCAGTCGCATTCACGGTACGAGACGAGGGGCAGAACGTAGTCTTGTCCTTCTGCCGCCGCACGATCCGGTTCCCTAAATACGTCAAGCCGCACCTGGAGTTCATCGTCGGCGTGGATGAACTCCGCGTCGCAGACCTCCCAGACGATCTCGACGACGACGGCAAACTCGTCCTTGTGCGGCGGCTAGTCCGCGAGGGATTCCTGATTCGCATATCTGATTTATGAAGGCGGAAGAACTGGCGCGCGGTGAAATTATGTGATTATTTAGGATCATTTTAGAAATCATAAACACGGCAGACTCGGAACAACTCCCAATGAAGGTGATTCTTTTCGGGGCTACGGGGATGGTGGGGCAGGGTGTTCTGCGCGAGTGCCTGCTCGATGACGGCATCGAGGACGTGCTTGCGGTTGGCCGCAGCTCCACCGGCCACACGCATCCGAAGCTGCGCGAACTGATCCTCAAGGACCTGTTCGACTTCGGCGCGTCCGGAGCGGATCTGCAAGGATACGACGCCTGCTTCTTCTGCCTCGGCGTTTCGGTGGCCGGCATGAGCGAGGCCGACTACACCCGCCTGACCTATGACCTCACGCTGGGTTGGGCACAGGTACTCGCTCGGATCAATCTCAAGATGACATTCGTCTACGTCTCAGGCGCGGGCACCGGTGGCAAGGCGATGTGGGCACAAGTGAAGGGGCGCACCGAGGACGCGCTGCTCGCCCTGTTCCCCTCAGCATACATGGTTCGCCTTGGCGTGCTGCGGGCAATGCACGGCGAGGTCTCGAAAACGCGCTGGACGCGGATTGCTTACGCCGTCTTTCGACCGCTCCTGCCGCTGGTACACGCGATCGCGCCGGGGGCGATGATCAATACCGAGGAGCTGGGCCGCGCGATGATCCGCGCCGCGCGGCAGGGTGCACCCAAGCGGGTGCTGGAGAACCGCGACCTGCGCGCGCTCGGGGCGCCCCTTTAACCAGCCGGTCGCGAACCACACTCGAGTCCGACCCGCTGTCCAAGCCTCGAGCACTTAACCCGTCACCTT
>JAMQPH010000206.1 GCA_023717605.1 Pyrinomonadaceae bacterium | reverse complement strand
CTGCGCCGGCATCGAAGCATAACTGGCGCAGCCACTCAGAGGCGAGTTTTTGTGGCGGCAGTTCAGGAGTCGCAGAGTTAATCCGCTCCTGAAATCGTTTAACCGTCGGGTGTTCAGAAAGTAATGACATACCTACTCCTTCCACCGAACCGGCAGCAGGTAGAAACTGAGAGTGTGTTGTATATACAACTCTATAATCCAAAAAAAATTAAACCCGCGCGGCTTTGCTTTTGGCTCGCAGCGTCGAGGCCGCCCGGGCAAGGCTACTGACCTCACGCTCGCCCAGCAACGCGGTCGCTTGCTCCTGCGCCCATTGCCACGCCGGAATGGCCTGCGCTAGCAACCTTTTCCCGGCAGGCGTCATTCTCAGCAGAACCGTCCGCCTATCCTCGCCGGGAACCTCCTCCAGCCAGCCCTGGTGGCGCATCCGCCCGACGTCGCGGCTGAGCGTAGACTTCTCAAGATGCAGGGCCTGGCAAACCTTTTGCTGCCTGGCCTCGCCCAAACAAGATACGGCGACCAGGATGTTCATCTGACTGACCAGGAGGCCATAAGGGCGCAGCGCCTGGTTGTAGATCCTCGTCACCCCACGGCTGAGCATACGCAGTCGCACGGCAATGCACTGCTCCGCGATAGTCTCCACGGAAATCTTTGCTGCCGGTTTTTCACGAGCCATAGGTTGTCCTCAAATGATTGTATATACAACTCAGCAGATGTCAAGACTCGATTGAACGACAACTCAAAACAATGGGTTAGATCATCGCGGCGTTCACCGGGCGGTGACCGAACAAATCAAAAGGTGGGAGAAGCCCAATATTCCTTCGCAAGGTTCACGCGTGCTGTTGTCGGTTAGCCGACTCGGCCGTCCTGCCCAAATAGAGGTCAGAGACTTATAGTTTAATGCCATCAGTCAATTTGTCTTCTGACTTCGGAACCGGGGCATCAAAGGTTATTGGCCGGTTTAATTCGCGCTTCAGTATCCGATGGAGCCCAAGGCCCAACAGGCCAATTAGTATCGGGAGACCGAGCAACAGAATTTCATGAAATGTCATATAAATTCATTATTTCCTGCACAGGTCTAGAACCTTGCTCACGTACAAAAAAACTACTCTCATCTGTCGCCATTAAGCGCGAGTGAAATCCATGTGAATTTGAAGTTAAAAGTTAGGGAAATTTCCCTCCGGGCTGTAACTTCTTCCACAGTAGCGATTCTTTGGCCTCTGCCGTCGCTCTCACTTGATCACTTTTTCCGCCCGCATGAGCACTACCGGAGGAATCGTCAACCCAAGCTCCTTGGCGGTCTTTAAATTGATCATCAGTGTAAACTTCGTCGGCTGCTCCACGGGCAGGTCAGCAGGCTTAGCGCCTTTCAGAATTTTGTCAACAAGTCGAGCCGCGTCTTGACCTTCGGCAGCAAAGCTCGGCCCGTAGGACATAAGGCCGCCGGCGTCCACAAATCCTCCCTGAGCATATATCGCTGGCAGCCGATTTTTTGCCGCCAGCTCTACGACCCGTTTTTGATTAGAATTGGCCAATGGGTTCAGTGTCACAGCGAGAGCAGCACTATTCGCTTTAATCGCCTCTTTGAACGCACTTTCGAATTTGTCGGCGCGGCTCACCCGCATGGAATGGAGTCGCAGACCCAGTTCTTTTCCTGCGAGTTCGCTTTCCTTCCATTGTGGAGTTGAACCGGGATTCTGTGGATCCCACAGCACCGCCACGCGCGAGAGCTTTGGAACCGTTTCCTTGAGCAATTCCAGTCGCTTGCCCGACAACACCGGCGCAATGTTGGTCAATCCGGTAATGCCTCCCCCGGGCCGCGCTAGGCTGTCAACCAGCCCGGCCTCGATAGGATCAGATACTCCCATAAAAAAGATCGGGATCGTGCTCGTCGCATGCTTGGCAGCGAGGGCAGCATTGGTGGTATTGGCGACAAGGACGTCAACCTTTAGGCGGACCAGCTCGGCCGCAACGTCCGGAAGCCGCTCGAATTTCCCGTCCGTAAATCGATAATCAATGGCAAGATTCTGACCCTCGATATAGCCGAAGGCGCGAAGTCCTTGCCGGAATGTTTCGATCCTAGGGAGCTCTACGGAAGAAGAATTGGCTGTTAGATACCCTATGCGCTGGATCTTCGCCGGCTGCTGAGCCTCGACGAAACGAATTGAAACGAAAGTTAAACCGATCAACAAACCAACAAG
>JAMQPH010000203.1 GCA_023717605.1 Pyrinomonadaceae bacterium | reverse complement strand
ATCGCGTCCGAATGGGTCCCGGCTTGGAAGACGATCTCCTCGTCCTCCGTGAGTGATTGATCGACGTACACAGGGAGCCCATAGAGGTTGCCGAAGGGAGGCATGGCGCCCAACTCGCAGTCGGGAAACAGGCCTATGATTTCATCCTCGGTCGCGAGCCGCACCCGGTGGGTGGCAAAGACCGTCCTCAAGCGATGGAGATCCACATTCCAGCTGGCTGGGAGCACTGTCATCACGAACCGCTCCTGTACCTTCACGATCACGACTTTGGCCATCTCCTTTCCCGGGGTATGGAGCGTCTGCGCGATGGCAAGGGCGCGAAACGCTTCCGGGTGGGGCAACACATCATAATGAACTCGTTCACGATCGAGATACGCGTTGAGTGTTCGTGAGATGGACATGGTGACACCTCCTGTGGTGGCTGACCTCCCGACAGAGGTCGCTGCTGGAATGGTTGAGAGGGGTGGAGGACTGCTCGATGACGACGTGACTGTGACTGTGGCGGGGACATGTTTCATGATCAAGGCTCCGCTGTGATCATGATGGCTCAATCGACATGTGCAGTATACGCCGTTTGCAATGTCCAAGTCTTGGGGAAAAAGTCACATGCAAATCAACGAGTAGAACAACGAGGAAGGGGGTGGGCTAGAGCCGGTCAGGAAAGTCAGAGACGATGCCGTCCACGTCGAAAGATCGCACCGTCTGCATGTCGCACAGGTTGATGCGGACCCTTGACATCCCCTCTGGACACCCCTGCCTCTGGCCCCGTGCCTCTCGTCCGAACATTGACGATTGCAGCAGAAGCGCTCATGAATAATGCTGGCTAGGCCGGTTATGTGGCGTGAACCACTTTCCGTCCTTGAGGAGAGCTGCCTGTGAGACAAATAGGTAAGAGGTCACGGCTTGTGATCGTCACGGGACTCTGTGTGCTCGGGGCCTGCGCCGGGCAGAGTCCGCTCGGTACCTATGGGGGCTCCACGAAAGATTGTGCGGAGATGCTCCTGCAACGAGATACTCAGACAGTTGCGAAGACTAGAGAGCAACGATTCTTGGGGAAGGTTTCGGACACAACGGCGCGTTGTCTCGGAGGGAAGCATGCCGAGAGTCTCAGGGAGGGGCCGTGGTTGGATTGGCCGAATTATTGGGCCGCTGGTGATGCCACGTCTCTGGCTCCTGCGCAGCTTCTGGCCAATGCCAAGGTGGTTGGCCCTAATGCGCACGGGATCAACGGCGCGCTCTACGAACTGGAGTTGCTACGTATCGAACTCATCAAGTTCAATCTCTTCGACAACAACAAGACCTACGAAGCCTACGTCACAGGCCGCAACGGCGAGGCCGGGCCGGGACTGAATACCTGGCCGGAAATGCGATTTCCGCAGAGCCATCCTGACTTCAAGGCTGCCGGTGGCGACCAGACGCAGGTCTGTCGTGGAGAGTTCCGCTTCCGTACCCTGACCGGCACCTGCAACGACATCCGCAACCCGCTGATGGGATCGACGCATCAACTCTTTGCGCGGAACGTGGAGTTCAACACCACGTTCCCCGATCTGGGTCTGAATGAGACGACTAAGAATCGCCACGGGGATCGATTAGGGCTGTTGAAGCCAGACCCACAGGTCATTAGCCGGAAGCTGTTCACGCGAGCGCAGTCGCATCCGGACAGATGTCGCGACGGGTACTGCCTGCCGGGTGGTGCAAAAGAGGCCGAGTGCGAGTACAAAAAGGCGCCGTTCTTCAATGTGCTGGCGGCCTTCTGGGTCCAGTTCATGACCCACGACTGGTTCGCTCATTTGGAAGAGGGGCACAATCGGCCGGAGTGGATGGCCGTCGGTTGCGCGACGCAACTGGTCAAGAACATCGAGCAGCCGCTGACGGGCGAGGATGACAAGCAGCTTGGCTGCCGGCCCGATGACAAGATCGATACGGCGTACATCGCTGAAGGCACGGAGCCCAGGTCATTGACCCACGACGGCAAGACCTACCTCACGCAGGCGCCGAAAACCACCGCAAATCACGTCACCGCCTGGTGGGATGCCTCGCAGCTCTATGGATACGACGAGCGGTCCGGCAAGCGAGTGAAGCACGATCTCAAAGACCCAGCGAAATTGTTGCTGATGCAGCTGAGAAAGGGGGCATCAGTGGGCGAGAAGCTGGGATATTTGCCGGTCTTCGAAGCGGGGGACCCGATTAATTCTGAGTG
>JAMQPH010000194.1 GCA_023717605.1 Pyrinomonadaceae bacterium | reverse complement strand
TATTCGTTGATTTCGGTCGTCATCCACGAAGTCGGTCACAACTACTTTCCCATGATTCTCAATTCCGACGAGAGACAATGGACCTGGCTGGATGAAGGGCTGAACTCTTTTGTGCAGTATCTGGCGGAGCAGGAGTGGCAGGAAGTCTATCCGTCAGGTCGCGAGCCAAGATTGATAACCAACTACATGAAGAGCAAGAATCAAGTTCCCATCATGACCAGTTCAGATGACGTCCTTCAGTTTGGCGACAATGCTTACTCTAAACCCGCGACGGCCATGAACGTCTTGCGTGAGAGCGTGTTGGGGCGGGAGCTCTTCGATTTCGCTTTCAAGCAGTATGCGCGGCGTTGGGCGTTCAAGCGCCCGACACCTGCGGATTTGTTCCGCACGATGGAAGATGCCTCGGGCGTTGACCTGGACTGGTTCTGGCGCGGTTGGTTTTATACGACTGACTACGTCGATGTTTCGATTGAGCAAGTGCGCCTCTTCACGCTCGATACGATGAACCCTGACGTCGAGAAAGCACGCCGCGCCAAAGAACGCGCCGAGCAGCCTCAAACCCTTTCACAGCAACGCAACAAAGCACTACCGAAGCGAGTTGACCAGGAGCCTTCCCTGCGCGACTTCTATAACACTTACGACGAACTGGTGGTGACGGCCCGGGAGCGTGAGGAGTATCAGAAGTTTCTGGCAATGTTGACGCCGCGCGAGCGGGAGTTGTTACAGACCGGCACAAACTTCTATGTGGTTGACTTAAAGAACCTCGGCGGCCTGGTGATGCCGGTTATTCTGGCAATCGAATACGCGGACGGCAGCAAGGAGGAGTTGCGCATTCCCGCGGAGATTTGGCGCTACAACATTTCCGAAGTCTCAAAGCTCATCATGTCGCAGAAGGAGATTCGTTCGATCACGCTCGATCCGCATTTGGAAACGGCTGATGTAGACATTTCAAACAATTCCTTCCCGCGCCGCCCGGTAGAGATGCGAGTACCACTCTTCCGTGACCAGCCGGCGCCGCCCAACCCGATGCAGCTAGACCGCAATAGGCAACCCATCCCGTAGCCACTCAAGTGACGGAGATTCGCAGGGTAAGTGGCATAGACTTTAGTCTGTGTGCTGTTTGAATGTGACAGCGATCCACAGACTAAAGTCTATGCCACTTACCCTGCGAATCTCCGTCATTTGAGTGCGTTAAGGTTTTTGCGGCACGATCGGCAGCACGACGTGTGAAGGATGCTCACGATCGTGATAGATCGTCTGCCGTGCCACTTCAACCCGCGTCGTCTTGCCCAGGGCTTCACCAGTATTTGGATTACGGTCGTATTTCGGGAAGGCGCTCGACGCTATCTCGATTCTGATCCGATGACCCTTCTTAAACATCTGGCATGTATTCCAGAGGTCAATGTTATATGCGTAGACGCGTCCAGGCTCAATCAACTTGGGCTGTTCCATTCCTTCGCGGAAACGAGCACGCACCATGCCATCCGTGAGCCGCTGGGCAAATCCGTCCGGCCAGACGTCGATCAACTTCGCCATGAAATCGGTGTCGCGGGCCGAAGAGGCGGCGTGAATCCGCGCACGAATAGGGCCGCAGATCTCGACATCTTCCATGACGGGCTCGCTCGTGTAGATGAGCACGTCATCGCGTCGCTCGATAGACCGGTAGTCGTCGGGGCCACCAATCTGCGCGAAGGAAGGTGCGCTGATGAATGGCACCGCCTGCGCCGGATCATAGGTGTAACCATCTGTCGGCTCGCTGGTGGGTTCAACTGTCGAGAGTCCACCGTCTCCGAAGAGGCTATTCGCCCGGCCCTGGCTGTGTAGGTAATACTTGACCCACCGCGTTCTGGCTATTGGCCACTCTTTTTCATCAGTCCATCGGTTCTCGCCCATCACGAATATGCGCACCATTGGCTCGCTCATGATTCCGTTGTCCATGCCCTTCAGCCAGTAGTCGAACCAACGCAGCCAATAACCATTTAGATCGATTACGGCTGTCGAGCCGAAATCAACGTCGCCCAATTTCGACGTTGAATTGATCGCATGCGGCCACGGGCCCATCAGCAGTTTCTGTTGCCGGCGACTATCCGCAGTTGCGCCTTTGCTAGTCATCCCTATGAAATTCAGCGGCGTGCCGACTTGCTCGTCGTCGTACCAGCCGGAGATGTGCAGCACAGGAGTTTTTACTCGCTCAAACTTATTCTGATAACGGAGCGGTTCCCACCAGTCATCCAGCCGCGCATGATCGAACATCTCCTTCCAATGCGCGTTCGGTCGCCCCGACGCCTCATCCATGGTTTCGAGTGGCAGATGCTGGTGAACCTTGGCCCAGTCGACTGCTTCCAGGTTCTGAAGCACACGGCCGGCAGTGAAGTGATACCAGCTTATGCCCATCGGAATCGGCACACCTGTGGGCCATTCAACAAAAGGATCGGACGGAGTGACCAGCGCGATCATGGCTGCCAGATGCGGTGGTTGTTCAAGGGCGGTAAGCCACTGAATGCGGCCGTTATACGATCCGCCAATCGTGCCCACCTTTCCGGTGGACCAGGGCTGTTTCGCGCACCATTCAATTGCGTCATACCCATCACGTCCATCATTGATGTAGGGAACGAATTTACCGTCGGAGTCGCCACGTCCGCGCACATCCATGGTCACAAACACATAGCCGCGCGATGCGAAATAGCGAGCTATCGCCAATCCGCTCGCTCCTGTTTTGGTGTATGGCGTGCGCGACAAGATCACCGGGAAGCGGCCTTCCGCAGCAGGACGGTAGACATCAGCCGAGAGCTCAACAGCATCGCGCATACTTACGCGCTGATTAAAATCGATTTTGACTGTATGGGTCGGCTGCGATGAAGTCGCACTGGTGGAAGATTGCCAGAGTACCTGTGGTTGCGAGAGACAGTCTGATGCAACGGTCAGGATTAGGAGAAGTAGTAAGGCAGCTCGAGCGCGCATAGTCTCCCTGTCAGTCGGTAGGCTCTCAACTCACGTCACCGTTGGAACCTTTCGGCTCGCGGTACCAGCGTGGTCCCGAGGCATATTCTCTATCAGTCGGCCTGAGGCGGGTCAGCGAACTCTTCGGATCGATGTGAGCGCAGGCCACATGGATGGCGGTTATCGCAGCCATGGGAGCAACATAAGAATTAAGAAACGATGGGCTGACAACAAGGGCCACCAAATGATCGTCACTGTATCGCCCAATCGGTGTGGTGTCGCTGTCGGTCATCCCAAACGTGGGTACACCCTGTTTTTTGGCCTGCAGCACTGCGTCGACCGTGTCTCTGAGACATTGCCCGAAGCTGATGGCTACGAGTACGTCTTTCGACGTCAGGGCTTTAACTTTGTGCTGCAAATTCCCGGCGCTTCCGATCGGAGCCTCTGCATCGAAGCCCAGCGCCGACAATCCATAAGCCAGGTAATAGGCCAACGAAGCGGCGAAATCTAATCCAACTACGAGAACGCGGCGCGATCGTTTGATGAGCTTGGCAAGTCTCAAAATGCGTTGACTATCGAGATCTGCTTTTAGTGTATTTAGATTGTCCAGCGCCTTATCCAGAGCGTGATCAATGTGGTCGGCTACGCTTCGCTTCTCTCGGGTGGCAGCCTTTAGCGCTGCGTAGGGTGTGATGCGCGCCACGAAGTGCTGGCGGAGGTCCGCGGCGAATTGGGCAAAGCTACTGTAACCCAGAACCTGTGTGGTGCGCAGGATGGTTGTGGCATCGACGTTATAGCGTTTGGCCATCTCACGCGACGAGAGAAAACACGTCTCCTCCGCCGAGTCGAGTATTGCTCGGAGCAATCGCTGGCGACGCGGCGTAAGTCGCGACTGCGATCTGGCAAAACGTGCGTCAAGAGCGGTCGGTGGAGTTTTCCCATCAGGCTTATCGGAATTGGTAGAATCGCTCTCCAGTTTCTTGCGCGAGTTAGGACTGTTCATTTCTCACCTCGACTAGCGCTTGCCGTTTCGTTCGATTCGCTCAACGGTCTGAGTGTTACATTTCATGTAGTCCAAATCAATTTCGAATCCGAGCCCCGGGCCACGCGGCACCTCAACTGTTCCGTCTCCGGCAACGAGTACCTCCGGGATGATTAAATCTCGCTCAAAATAGCGCGAGCTGGCAGAGATATCGCCGGGGAGCGAGAAGCCAGGCAGGCTGGCAAGGGCGAGATTGTGAGCCCTGCCAATGCCTGACTCCAGCATTCCGCCGCACCAAACCGGTACGCCTCTTGAATAGCACAGGTCGTGAATCGCCAGTGCTTGAGAGTATCCACCCACGCGTCCGATCTTCACATTAATGATCTGGCAGCTGCCCAGATCGAGGGCATGCTCTGCCCGCCGTAGACCGGTGATACTTTCGTCCAAACAGATTGGGGTTGCTATTTCGGACTGAAGCTTTGAGTGATCGATCAGATCATCATGATCCAGAGGCTGCTCGAGCATGAGCAAGCCGAAAGCATCAAGCGCTTTCAGGTGATCTTGATCTTCGATGGTGTAAGCGGAGTTCGCATCAACTGAAAGCAGAATTTCAGGATGCTGTTGCCGTACGTCTCGAACTATGTCCACATCCCAGCCGGGCTTGATCTTGAGTTTGATCCGCTGATAGCCGAGGTCGAGGTAGCGATCAACGCGCTCCAGCAGCTGTTCGATCTCGGGTTGAATACCAAGGCTTACACCCACGGGGACGCGCGTGAGCGTCCCTCCGATCAGTTGAGTCAATGACTGACCACTCGTCCGCGCCAGAAGGTCCATGTAAGCCAGCTCCAGACCCGCTTTGGCCATATTGTGCCCGCGAAACTGGGCGAATCGTGCCGCCAGATCACTGAGGTCTGTGACTGACCGAGACAACACAGCCGGCGCGAGATAGTCTCGGATGACATGCCAAGCGGTGCCCACGGTCTCGTAGCTATAGCGGGGCTCTTCGGCGGCAACCACTTCGCCCCATCCGGTTAGTCCTCCAGCTTCAACCCCGACCACGAAAATGAGTCGCGAATCGATCCGCCCAAAACTGGTTTCGAAGGGCTCATTGAGCGGCAAACGCACGAGCCGGATTTCAACGCTCTCGAGGTGGAGCTGTTCGGAAACGGTGTGAAAGGACTGGGTCACAACTCCGGATCGAGTTTGCATGGACGGGGAAGATAGCAAATCAAAGTTCGCGAGGCAAGGGGTGTTTGCAGCATCTGTCGCACTGTTGACATCTTGCAGCACGTGCGGTATATAGCTGCCGTATTCCAGCGAGAGAGTCTCTCCCGTTCAATGAACAAGATCTCTTCTATGACGTTACAACGAAGCATTCGCTTTATTGCGCCCCTGCTTTTTGTGCTGGTCCTTTCTCAGCTCGCCTACGCACAGGAAGCACCTTTAAATGGTTTTGACGATTACGTCAACAAAGCCCTGCGCGATTGGGAAGTACCGGGACTTGCCATCGCTGTTATCAAAAACGATCAGATAGTTATCGCCAAAGGGTACGGCGTGAGAAAACTTGGTGAACCAACTCCGGTCAACGAGCGCACGCTTTTCGCAATCGGATCGTCTTCCAAAGCGTTCACCGCTGCCTCAATTGCAATGCTTGTCGATGAAGGCAAGCTCAAGTGGGATGACCCGGTAACAAAGTATCTTCCCGGCTTTGAGGTGTATGACCCATACGTCACTCGCGAGTTGACGGTGCGCGATCTGCTGACGCACCGCAGCGGACTCCAGCGTGGTGATTTTGTCTGGTACGGCAGTGAATATGACCGCGACGAAATCCTTCGTCGCACTCGCTTTTTGAAGCCAACCTGGAGTTTGCGCAGCACCTTTGGCTACCAGAACCTGATGTTTCTTGCGGCGGGTCAGGTGGTCGCGAAAGTGAGCGGTAAGAGTTGGGATGAGTTTATCAAACAGCGCATCTTTGCGCCGTTGGCTATGGCTGCAAGTAACACCAGCATTAAAGATCTAAGGCCTTCCGATAATGTTGCATCTCCTCATGCCAAAATTGAGGAGAAGGTGGAAGTGGTTCCCTGGCGCAACATCGATAACATTGCTCCTGCCGGCTCGATCAATTCCAACGCAGTAGATGTCGCTCAATGGGTGCGGTTGCAACTGGGAGAAGGGACCTATAAGAGTCAGCGGTTGTTCAGCTCCGGGGTTGCCAAAGAGATGCACACGCCGCAGACGATTATTCGCGCTGAGCCTCCCTATTCGCTGTTTTACCCCGAAGCTCATTTTCTCAATTACGGACTCGGCTGGTTCCTGTCTGACTACAGCGGGCGCAAGCTCGTCGAGCACGGCGGCGCCATTGACGGCATGAGAGCTCAGGTAGCGCTGATTCCAGAGGAGAAAATCGGCCTCGTTATCCTCACGAATCTTCACGGCACGGCGCTCCCGGTCGCTCTGATGTACCGAACCTTCGACGCTTTCCTCGGCGCAACACCGCGCGATTGGAGCGGTGAACTGCTGAAGACTTTCAAAGGCCTGGAGGAACAAGGCAAGTCAGCGGAGAAAAAACAGGAAGCGGACCGGATCAAAGGTACTCAGCCAACGCTTACGCTGGAAAAGTATGCCGGGACGTTCAAAAATGACCTTTATGGCGAACTGAAAGTGAACCATGAGAATGGAAAGCTGGGTTTGCGTTTTGGTCCCGCTTTCACAGGCTCTCTTGAGCATTGGAATTACGACACCTTCCAGGCACGGTTCACTTCACCTGTTGCCGGCAAGGCCCAGATTACATTCTCGCTGAACGCGCAGGGCAAGGCAGATACCGTGACGCTAAATCTGCCGGGTTTTTCGGAATACCCCTTCAGGCGGGTTGCACCGGAAACCGCACCAGCCGCCGCAATTTCCCTGAGCGAAGACGAGCTCAAGAAGTTTGCGGGCAAGTACGATTCAAAGACCTCGCCAGTCGAGGTGAGCGTAGAGATGGTAGGCGGAAAGCTCAAGGCAGTCGTGCCGGGCCAACCCGTCTATACGCTTGTGCCTGTAGCTGTGAATCGCTTTAGTATCGAGGGAGCACCTTCCGGCTTTTTCATACAATTTGAGATGGCTGAAAGCAAAGTCAAGAGTTTGACTCTGATTCAGGGCTCGGGGCCGAGCCTCACTCTATCGCCGAAGCAGTAATAGAGTTCTGCATTTTGACGA
Source organism: Pyrinomonadaceae bacterium (assembly GCA_023717605.1). Classification (GTDB taxonomy): domain Bacteria; phylum Acidobacteriota; class Blastocatellia; order Pyrinomonadales; family Pyrinomonadaceae; genus PSRF01. The sequence continues at coordinate 6,228 of JAMQPH010000194.1, read as the reverse complement.
CCTTGAATTCTGATTGACGAGAAGATTCGGCAGCTGGGTTCGCATGACGCCGACCCTATTCCACTGATCGACTACTTGCCTGGAGGTAAGACGGCAATGAGAACCACGCGACTCATCATTGGCCTTAGCCTGACATGTCTGCTTTTTGGCCCTTCTGTCATGGCTCAGACTACCACTTCTACTATTGAAGGAACCGTGAAGGATGCGAATGGCGCGGTGATCGCCGGCGCAGTGGTCAAGGCGAGCGGGACTACGCTTGCTGTCGAGCGCAGTGCTACGACTGACCCAGAAGGTTTCTACCGACTCGCAGCATTACCGGCAGGAACCTACACTCTGACGACTTCACAGTCCGGGTTTGCTACGAGCACCTCCGCGATCGAATTGACGCTCAATCGCGTCGTGATTTTCGATGTCCAACTGCAAGTCGGAGGCAATGTCGGAGCAGTAGTTACAGTCACGAGTGAACTGTCCCTGGTAGAACCGAATACTACTTCCAGCGGCTTAACCGTCACTCCGCGACAGATCGTCGAGTTGCCAGTTAACGGGCGAGACTATCTCGATCTGCTGCAACTCGTTCCTGGAGTAGCCGTCAACCGGCAAGCCGACCCCACCGGCGACAACGCCAATCCGGTGCTGGGTGAGCGCAGCGGCAATAACAATTTTTTTATTGACGGACACCCGAACAAAGATACCGTCGACGGCGGACCGGCCCAGCAGTTTAATCAAGAAACGATTGCCGAGTTTCAGGTGCTGACGACCGGCTACAAAGCTGAGTTCGGACAGGCTTCAGGAGCGATTGTCAACGTCATCACCAAGAGTGGCGGAAATGATTTCCACGGCGTCGGCTCATTTTTTGTCCGCAACGACGCGTTCGACTCGACAAACTCTTTAGATCCCACCCGCACGGAGGCACTGCCTCTCAGCAGATATGATTACAGTCTGGCAGGGGGCGGCCGGATTATCAAAGATAAGTTTTTCTTCTTCGGCTCAGCGGAGCGCATTACGGAGCGTCGCCAACTGGATTTCACGTTCCCGGATACCGGAAGCGCGTTGGTCAATCAATTGCTGCGTGATCAGGAAACGCCCTTCGACGTTCCAGCGCGCACCTCCGAGACACGAGCCTTTCTGAAGTTTAATCAGCTGGTCGGGCAACATCAGCTGTCTCAGGAGATGAATTACACCAACGGCAGAGTCAAGAATTTTCTGCCGCTCTCTGCCTCCTCGAGTTTGCCATCAGCGCGGAACGACACTGGTGCGCGGCGCCTGCTGTTGGCATTCGGCGACACCGTTTTGCTGGGCGATCAGGGTAATCCGTATATATTGACGCTTCGCGGCGCCTACCGCGATGAGAAGAGCGATACGATTCCCTCACAAACGACACTCGGAGGGGCGACGATCTTTGTCCCGTTTAACGATGCAACCTGCACCTTCGCAACCTGTCTCGTTTTGGGTAATTTGCCGACGGTTTCATTCGGCAATCTGCGGACAGCTCAGAATCTGGAACAGAAATATACCTCATTCACCGCCAACGTCAATAAACTCTTTGGCAACCACGATCTGAAATTCGGATTGAATTTTCTGCGAACAGTGGCTGATGGCGTTGACGCTCGGCTTTTGCAAAATCAGCTCTTTGCGACAACTAACGACTTTGCGAACTTCGATGCGGACAGTGCCGGTGTTAGATTACTCGCCGATATCGGTGGACTCACACCTGCGGATGACCAGCTTCATCTGCGAAATAACTATACGGCGCTGTTCGTGCAGGACGATTGGAAGATACGCAATAATCTGACCGTCAATCTCGGACTTCGTTGGGATTACGACTCCGAATTCGTGAGCAAGAAAAACTTTGCGCCGCGTTTGGGAGTCGCCTGGTCGGTCACGCCGGAAACGGTCGTGCGCGCTAACTTCGGTGTGTATTACGATCAGTTCCGGCTTGGATTGGCGCGAAACGTTCCTTCGTTTGGGGGCACGGATCAGAGAGCTGTGCAGTCTTTGATATTCCCGCGCGGGTTTTTCGGCTCTCCCTCCTTTGTTTCCAGCATCGCTCTCTTGAACGGTCTGCCAGGGGGGTGCTTTTCAAACAACCTGCTCGGCAACTTGACGGATGCCCAAATCACCGCCGGCAATATTAGATGCCCGTTAGTTCCAGCGCTTCCGCTGATCGGAGCGGATCGGCTCAATAACGTGGTTGCAGCCGGTCGGTCACAGATTCCAGCTAACACGGTGATTACCGTTAATAATGTGCAGTCATTAACCGGGTTGACGCCGCAGCAGTATGCGGATCAAGCGAGCGCCGCCATCGGACAACCGGCAGGATATTTTGTCTTCGGTGCGTCAGGTTTCTTAGCTAATGTCATTATCCCGCCGCAGCTTCGTCCTACCACTATTGACGGCAGCTTTGAGACTCCCCACACGCTCGGCTTTAATGTCGGCGTTCAGCGCCAGATTGGGAAAGATATGGTGGTCGAGGCGGATTATTTTCACCGCGACATTCGTGATCTTTTGGGCGTCAGAAGCAGCAATCTCGCCTTCGAGTCGCGCGTTCTCGGTCGCAGATTCCTGCCGCCTTTCACCCAGGGAGCAATAATAACTTACGGACCTTTTTTTAGAGGTAAATACGACGCGCTGATCATCGATTTTAACAAACGCTTCAGCCGCCGCTTCATGTTCGGCGCGAATTACACCTACGCCGATGCCAGGGACAATTCGCTCGGTGTTAATAATGCGCCTTCGGACAGCTTCATCGGAATCGTGCCGGAGGTGACCGAACCCTCGACGGGCAGAAGCAACAGAGACGCGCCGTTCATCCGCGCCAACGGCAATCTGGTTCAGCAAGCCGGAACGTTTTTGAACGGTCCTGACCGCGATAAAGGACCGTCTGATTTGTCTCTGGATCATATTTTCCAGATTAACGGACTGTATGAGTTTCCATGGCAGATTCAGGTCAGCGGCATCTTTCGGGCACAAGACGGTTTTCATTTCAGCCGTGTATCCGCAACCCTGGTTGACCCGGACGGCGATGGCGCGACCAACACTATCGACGTTAACGCCGGCCGAAATGCTTTCACCGCGCCCGCGTTCGTCAATCTCGATGTCCGTTTTTCCAAACGGTTCAACATCACGGAGCGCTTCAAAGCGCAAGTCTTGTTCGAGTTCTTTAATCTGCTGAACCGTCAGAACCCAGCTGCGGTCGGGCGGCAGGAGGGCGTTACGGGTCAGCCGTTCGGCGCAACGACGCAGGTGCTGCCCGGACGCGAAGGCCAGCTCGGATTCAGACTCGAGTTCTAATTCCGCTAAACGGGCAACAAGGCAGAAGCCCGATCCTGAGGGAGAGCGTTGAGCGACTCCGTCTCTACCGGTCGGGCTTCTTCCTTGTCTTGAGTGGTTATTGTGTGATCGTGGCGCAACTACCACGTGGTCACGATGGTGATCACGCTAGACGATTGAAGCCAACGTTTCAAACCTATTAGACCCAACAGGTAAACACGTGACGCATGGTCTTCACTTAGGAAGATCGCGATTTGAAAAATACAGGAGACAAGCAAAGTGGGGAAAGCATCGGTTTTTGTAGTGCTCTTGCTGCTTACGTCCTCCGTCTGGGGACAAGTTCCGAATCTGCCGAGTACCGCGACCAAAGAAGGAACTGAGCAACGCACGGTCGACAAGACTTCGTCTGGTGTCCACGAGTTGACGGCTCAGGACCTGGAGGCTTTTCTCGACGGCATTGTTCCGCTGCAACTCGAGCGCGATGACATTGCGGGCGCGACCATAGCCGTCGTCAAAGACGGGAAACTTCTGTTTGCGAAAGGATACGGCTACGCCGACTACGAAAAGAAGAAGCCCGTCTCATCGGAGGAGACGTTATTCCGGCCCGGATCTGTGTCCAAACTGTTTACTTGGACGGCGGTCATGCAGTTGGTCGAACAGGGGAAGCTCGACCTCGACCGCGACGTGAACGATTACCTCGATTTCCGGATTCCGGATGCCTTTGGACAGCCGATTACGCTCAAGAACGTGCTTACTCATACGCCCGGATTTGAGGAGCAAATTAAAGACCTGTTTACGGTCGGTTCCGAAAGCCCCAATCTTGGGGCGTACCTGAAGACGCACATTCCGCGGAGAATATATCCTCCGGGCACAGTGCCGGCTTATTCAAACTACGCGACGGCCGTGGCCGGATATATCGTCGAGCGTGTTTCAGGCCGTACGTTCGATGAATATGTCGAGGAGAATATTTTCAAGCCCCTGGGCATGGTTCATTCAACATTTCGCCAGCCTCTACCGCCCAACCTTGTCCCTTTAATGTCTAATGGTTATCAACTGGCATCCGATGGACCAAAACCGTTTGAAGTAGTAGTTCCTTTCCCCGCCGGAAGTTTGAGCAGCTCTGGCGCCGACATGGCCCGATTCATGATTGCGCATCTGCAGGACGGACAACTGGGCGATGCTCGGATACTCCGCCCGGAGACGGCGCGTCTCATGCACAGTCGACTGTTCGCTTTAGACCAGGCGGCCAACGCCATGGCATATGGCTTCTACGAAGAATCACGCCACGGACACCGGATCATCGGACATGCCGGAGATACCGTCTATTTCCATAGCGACCTGCACCTGATTCCAGACGCGGGCGTTGGATTCTTTGTTTCGCATAACAGCTTAGGGCGAGGAGAATCCCAGCCACGAACAACAATTTGGGAAATGTTCCTTGAGCGCTATTTTCCTCCCACGTCTGCTCCGCAACCCACGTTGGGCAGCGCGAAAGAGGACTCTAAAGCAGTCAGTGGCACATATATGTTGAGTCGCCGTAGCGAGTCGTCGTTTTTGAAGGCAGCATCACTGATTGGAGAATTTACCGTCTCACCGGTTGAGGACGGGATGATCGAGGTGGCTCAACTGACCGGCCCGAATGGGAAGCCTAAGCGCTGGCGGGAAGTGGCTCCCATGACATTTCTCGAGGAAAACGGGCCGGACAAACTTGTCTTCAAACCGGACCAGAATGGTCGCATGCAGATGATCTTGCCTTACCCGTTTTTTGTCGGGCAACGAGTTGGACTATTCGAGAACAATAGAATTCTCTTACCGGTGATTGGGATTTCGCTTCTGATCATGCTTTTGACACTTCTTTTGTGGCCGGTCGCGTGGTTTGTGAGGAGACACTACGGACACAAGTTGGAGTTGACGCCAATTGAAAGGCGTCTGCGACCAGCAGTACGGATCGTTTTTGGGTTGGATCTATTCTTTATCGCGGCTCTGACCGGTCTTCTTGTGTATGCCTCAACGCACCTCGGGTTCTTCAGTGATCGCGGGAACATTTGGTTTCATCTTGCTCAAGTGATTGGCATCATCGGAGCGATTGGAACGCTGGTCGTACTCTATAACGCGATCCGGTCCTGGCGGAATCGGGAGAAGCGAATCTGGGGCAAGCTTCAAGCCACTGTCTTCGTGCTGGTGTGCCTCGGCTTCCTGTGGTTCGCCTTTGCGAGTAAATTATTGCATATCAGTTCAAACTATTGAGTGATGCCTGGTAATGAAGATTCAGCCATTGTCATTCGAGACATCGAGCAAGTCTCAGAAGTGCATGCAGTCGAAGAACTCCAGAAAGAGGTGTGGGGGCTGCCGGGTCTCGATGTCGTACCGCTTTCGCACCTCGTCGCTGTAAAAGCGGCTGGCGGTGTTTTGCTCGGCGCGTTCGACCGCGACACTCTGGTCGGTTTCGTTTATGGCTTCGTCAGTTACGAATACGGTCAGATGGCGCATCATTCGCACATGCTGGCCGTCCAATCCGGTTATCGCAACTCCAATCTCGGACTCAGGCTGAAGCTGGCGCAGCGCGAACGTGTGCTTGCGCAGGGCATCGCCGTAATGACATGGACGTTTGACCCGTTACAGAGTCTGAATGCATATTTCAACTTCAACAAGCTCGGCGTGCTTGCAGATCAGTACAAGGTCGACTTTTACGGTGCAGACGCTTCCAGTTTTCTGCATCGGAACGGCACTGATCGACTGTGGGTAGCGTGGCCACTCACCAGCCGCCGTGTGAATGAGCGATTAGACCATCATGGTTTCAAGCCGGACGTCGAGCACGTCACTTCGCTGGTCCAACTCCAGCCAGATGACTCGCCACGTCGTAACGCTCAGGCGGATGGACTGTCACAGGAGCAGGCTTTAATAGAGATACCCGCTGACATTAACTTGCTACAAAAGCGCAGTCGTGAATTGGCTTTT
>JAMQPH010000192.1 GCA_023717605.1 Pyrinomonadaceae bacterium | reverse complement strand
ATTGTTGTCTCGTATACCTGCTGTTGCGGCAAAGGTGAGGTCTTTGGAACCGTGAATGAGTGGTCACCACCGTCGATTACCGGAAGAGTTGCGGGCAAACGATCCCTCTTAATCACAGTTCGAAGCTCTTCGGGCAGGCCGAAAGCGTCACGCGAGCCCTGTATGAAAAGCATCGGCGCCCGAATGGATTTCAGATGTGCGTCACGCATTTTTTCAGGATTACCCGGAGGATGTAAGGGGTAACCGAGGAATACCAGGCCAGCCAACTGAGCGGAGGCCTGGCCAGCGGTGAGGGTAGAGTCATCCCCAGCCGCTACCTGAGACGCGATGCGCCCACCCATTGACTTGCCACCGACTACGAGACGGTTGCCTTTCAGTTTCTTGAGCTTAAGCGCCGCGTCGATTACTGCACGATAGCAAGCTTCAAGTTTGGGCTTGGGATCAGGCACGCGACGTCCCTGTTCCATGTAGAGAAAGTTAAAGGTCAGGGCATCTAGACCACGTTCGGCAAGACCGCTTGCAAACAGACGCATGAACGGGCTGGTCTGGTCCGAACCGGCGCCATGGCCGAGTAAAATAGTAATGCCAGCGCGGTCCTTCCTGGGAGCGGCGTAGAGCATAGCGGTTACGCTATCGCGGTCGTTGATGCTGACTGTGAGTTTTTCAGGTTCTACCGGCATCTAAGGTAACTCAATAAGGAGACTAGCACCGATCACTTCGAGGAATACACCCTCGGAACCCGTGCTCCGATGCCACAGGTGACTTCGTACGAAAACGTTCCTGCAATCCTGGCGAGTTCCTCGGCCGGAATCTCTAAGTCGCCATCTCTTCCAAGCAACGTAACCGGATCGCCAAGCTCCACACCATCGACACTTGTTACGTCGAGGATCGTAAGATCCATAGATATTCGTCCCACCACAGGAGCGAATGTGCCACGCACAATCACGTGGCTGCGATTCGAAAGACCACGTAAATATCCATCGTCGTAGCCAATGGGAACGGTGGCCACGAGCGACTTCCGCGAAGCCTCAAACGTACAGCCATAGCCAATGGTCTCTCCCTTTGGCACCCACTTCAGCAGGATAATGCGTGAGTGCACCGACATTACGGGCCGTAGTCCATTGTTCTCAGTTGAAGCTGGAAGAATGTCACGCCATATGCCATAAAGTACTCCGCCCGGTCGCACCATATTTCCCGGCGCTTCGGGATGGCTGAAGATCCCGGCCGAGTTCGCGCTATGAAGGTACCTTGGAGCAAAGCCATGCGCACGAAAAAGTGTGGCCACATTTTCAAAGCGCTTCATCTGATCATCCGTTAACGTTTCGCAGGTCGGATCGTCGGCGGCGGCGAAATGAGTCATCAACCCATCGACGCGAATGTGCTCGAACCGTTTCAAAGCGTCAGCAAACTCCACCGCCTCATCAAAGCGCACACCCAGGCGGCCCATGCCCGTATCAATCTTGACGTGCACGTCCGCGACCATTCCGGCATCTCTCGCCGCAGAGTCCAAGGCCTCGATCAGGTCGAGACGATAAACCACAGGTACCAGTCTCTCTTGTATACAGGCAGCTGCTTGACCGTCCCAAAATCCGGCCAGACAGAGAATCGGCTGCGTAATACCCGAAACCCTTAATCCAATTCCCTCCTCCGGCAGCGCCACGCCAAACCAGTCGGCGCCTTCCTTAGCCAGCCTGCGCGCACAATAGACTGAGCCGTGGCCGTAAGCATTAGCCTTGACGACTGCCATTACTCTGACGCCCGGGCCTACGCGATTTTTGATAGCGAGAAAATTTGCGGCGAGTGCGTCGAGGTCGATCTCAGCCCAGGTCGGACGGCAACCGATTGTGTCGAGCGGCGATTTGTCGTGGGTTGAATCGGACACGTTGGCTATCAATGCAGGAAGCACCAGGGAGCGAAAATAGCCACTCTTACTTCGGCTCATCAGTACGCCACTGCGGCGGCGCGAGCGTCACTTCAACGGGCGCGCTTGACTCTTTTGCATCAAGCGACTTCATCTCAAGAACTAATCGAACCTCATTTGCTTTGGGAGCCACCGCACCTTTGAGCTTGTCGAAGGCGGCAGTCGCTTGCAGCAAGAACTTTCCGGGGCGGTCCGGCGGATACAGGCTAAAATTTCCTAATGGGATCTTTTCAAGCTCTGGTACTGCTTTCTCCCCCGCCGGTGAGAGGGAAACATAAATCGCAACTGGGAGTTTTTCAGGGTTCACTACTTTGGTAACTGAAACCTCAAGTATTTGCGGCGCGGCGGCAAGCGTCTGCGGAGTAACAGGAAAGGAGTTCACGGCGCGTTCTTTCGTTAGCGTTATGGGCGCCATTTTTTCTTGCCCCGGGTCGAGAGTTTCGGGGCCCTGCACCTTTGCTGAGCGATAGCAGTTGCCAGAAAAGAACAGGGCCCAAATCACCAATGCAGCCAAGCTGGACTTCAAGCTGTACCTCCTCTGCATTGATTAAATGCGAAAGCTAGCTGATGGGTTGCTTTCAAAGGATCCGGAGATTCATGTTAAGTCCACGAGCCAACCGGGTTATCCAAGCCTAAAATCTGGCGACTCCGACCTCGAGACGTCCAATGGTAAGCCGCTGAGTAGTAGGTGGCCGCTCATCAAAAGGAACAGGAACAAGGGTGACATCCAACTGTCCCCCAGATAGCGATCCTCCTTGATTTAGCTTTTGCAACGTGGGCGTCAGGTCAACAAGATAGCCGGCCTTAGGTCGGCCGGTCGCGGCCATTCCCTCGTGTCCCTTCATACTCGATTCGCTGGGGCAGCAAAAGAATGCGAAACTTCCAGCATAGTGGGGATCATCGAGCGAGGTTTGGCTTGACGCATCCGGTTTGTTGATAAATACGCGAACAAAGACGTCCTGCTTTTCTGGGACGTCAACCTCATCGACTGTCAGAACGGCTTTATCTTTTCCGGCGCTTTCCAGCACACTGCGAAACGCTTCGGGCTCGATCTTGATACTGCCGCTGGCGGGCTTTTGCAATTCCGCGGTTAATGACTGGCGCAGTTCGAAACGTTTGACGAATTCTAGCTTAGCCGGAGCGCCTTCGCGCAGGAATTTCTCCAGCTGCACTCTGTCTGAGATCTTCGCGGTAAGCGTGGTCGGACCACAGGCCTCGAATTGGTAGCTAAAGATCGGATAGAGGACGGTGATTATCGCCTGAACGGTCACCGGAGCTCCAGTTTCATCAACGAAATCTGCAAACTGGAAGTTGGCCCAGTTAGGATCGTTCGTGTTGGGGTTCCCTCTATTAATGTTCCAGTCAACCCACAAACAGTCGATCATGTTGTGGTGGCACCAGAAAACCGGATCGAGTGGAGACATGAAAGCTCCCATGTCGCCGCCCACAAAGCCGTGAATGTAGTTATGCGGTGTCCCCTCGAGCATGCCATAGCCCGCAAACTCTTGCTGTGTCGTCGCCTGGTCACTCGCGAACAGAAAGAAGTTGGTTTGGTTAAGGATGTTGGTGATCGTAGCCGAGCCGACCATCGAAGAATTCGCTACGCTCGCCTGAGTAGCAGTACGAGTCGTGTTTAGCAGCGGGTTTCCCGCTCCCCAAAACGGCGCAGGGATGCTAGGGCTGGACGTCCAGTTCCAGTAAGGAAGCGCGAAGTCGTTGTAGCCCGAGAGCTGGCGGCAGATGCGTTCAAAGTAGAAGAGGTAGGCCCGATGCCAGGGTAAAAACCACCAGTTGCTGTGTACGCACTTATTCTGGTGTATTTCGGCTTGCTTGGTCCAGTTGCGCCCGTCGCTTGCCGGTAGAGCCTTCATGGCTGCGACCGCGTCTTTGTAAGCTTGAATGACAGGATCGTTTGCCGGCAAGTTTGCGATGTTCCGGCGGGTTGGCCGCTGCTGAATCTGGCGTTTGCAGGATTCGCAACCTCCTGCCCAGAGTGTCAAACCCGCCGCGCTTAATGCGCCAACACCGCGAAGAAAGTCCCGGCGCGAGAAGCTATTGAGATCTTCCATGTTTGGCCTCCTGTTTTTTTGGTCATTGACGCGAGGGATGGCGTTTGAAACTAATGAGAAACAATCACTGCGAGGGTGGATTTTGCGAGTGTGCAAGGAAACGCTCGTGAGAATTCAGCCCTCCTGAACGGCCGCACGATATGCTTGTCATTTGAAAAAGTCAATTGCCTCTCTTCGACTACTATTGGGAGGATGAGTCAGGATATGTAATAAGGGTTCCTCTGTTTGCGAGCACGAGGTGGTCTTTTGGTCGTTGGACGTGCGAAGTTCTCACACTCTAACCGCCGCAAGGCGGCGCCGTATTCCTTCTATAAGTGTTCGCCGGATCTATCTCCTTAAGCTTCGCGGAAAGACTCTTGAAATGATCCTCTGCGATGCAGATTACCGGGTCTACCTTAATGACTAACATCCCTTCCAGTCGATAGGGATTGGCATTGGGGTCGGCATCATTAATGAGATCGCGAATCCTGATTTCCTTCACCTGATCAGGCCTCTCGCTTCTAATCTTTTTGTAAACTTCCGGATCAACCTCGCCGGAGTCTCCAATCAGAATGAATTGCCGGCGCGGAAACTTTTTCATGAGCTTTGTAATTTCGTCTACCTTGTGATCAAAAGTAGATTTGAAACCGCCGATCGCGAGCCTTCTCGTGTCTGCTGACAAGAAATTCTTCGGAAAAAAGTTCAGATGAAAGGTCCCTTCCGGGAAACCTCCCGGCTCAATAATCAGAAAATCATAAAGCGGCCCAAACATCTGCTGCGGCCCCCCTGAAACATAATGTACGGGAACGTCGCCCAGGTCGCGGTAGCTCTTCGCCATTTCCGACAGAGATTTAAAATCCCTGCAGAAGGTATTTCTCAAGACTGTGTCTTTACCGGCAGGGATGTCAGTAACCTTGATTGTGTCGTCAATATCTGAAATCAACGACAATCCTTCAGGTTCGATCAACCTAATCCGCCCACGGCCTGTGTGCCCGTCTGACACAGCGCTAAAGGTTAACCACCCCTTCGTGGATTTCTCGCTTGCCAGCAGTTGCTTTGCTCGGTCATCGGTTAGAGTCAAATCCAACTCTACAATCCCATTGGCATCACTTCGCTTATTAAACTCGTACAACTTTGCATCCGGGTCGGAATCGAACTTGATGATCACCTTCTCGAAGGACTTATCATCATCTTCAAAATCATTAGCGCGTGATTGAAAGTTGGCCAACTCTGCCGAGTCGCATTTGTCTTTCACCGTCGCGATAGCAGTCATCAGTTTGGTGACGATCTTGTTCAGGTGAGACCTGTTCTGATGTGTCCAACCACGAATGTAAATTTTCCAGTCGTTGCCCTCTCTGTAGCCGTAAGTGGGGAAAAAAGTGACCTCCTCGCCGTTGCCAGATGGCACCCTCTGAGGCGCAGTGCTTTTTACCGCAGGTGCGACTGCCGTAGCGCTATTCCCTTGTTTGGGAGCATCATCTCTGGTGCACCAGCTCGAAACTAACCCGACAAGAATGGTTGTGAGGAGCAACGGGCGGTTATGGAGTTTCATAGTTGCCTTCCTTCCTAGTGTGAGGAAGAACTAGGACAGGTACCAGACTGTTCCGATCAACTATATATTGAATCCCGGGCTTGTATTGAAGGCGCTGTTGTGCACCGCCCTGGCGCGGTTCAGGGCCATGTTTCTGATCGCGGTGGTCGTCCGGGTTCCATCAACTCCGAACCACCACAAATACAAAACCTCATACATGTTTGAGCCCTCATAGCTCCAGGTGGTATCGCAGGAAGCTGTTCTCGGGCATCCGGTTCCTCCATCATGACTCTTACCCGCATTGTGCCGCGCTTCGTGCAAAAAGGTTCCAGCTCTGGTCACGACATCGAAACCGTAGAAGAAAGGAATGTACAACTCGATCCTGTCGCCGTAGGCCCACCCTGCCCATTGCCCTGGGGAGGATCCCGGCTTGAAACATAAAGCTTGTAGCTTGCCGGCGTTGGTCGCGGTGTAGGGATACGCCCATCTCAGTGCGTTGCCGCTGAAGTCACTGGTTGTTCTCGCATAATCTTCGGCAGAGTAAGTTAGGAGGTAAAGAGCAGCAAAAGTCCTTCCGAGCGGGAGATCGAGATTACATGGATCATCGTAGCCAAACCCATTGTCCCAATCTTCTCTGCGCATATTAAAAACTGCCCACCAGTGGTTGACTCGTTCCTGGTTGCAGAGGCCGGATAGGTAGAACGACGTCCCATCAGCGACATTGTCGTGAGCTGGCACGGTACAGGATTGGGTGGTGCTTGAACCGGCTTTCACTGAGGGCATCCATAACAGGAAAATCAATAAGCAGAGGAGCCCATTTCTCGTCTTGCTCAGTTTGTTTTTCATGGCTTTTTCACTTGAGGGGCATCGCTTGCGTTGTCCGTTTTAAGCTTGAATTCCTTAGGCATCTCGGGGTGTTGGACCTGCTTAATGTTGGTCGTGTCGGTCGTGAGGTACCAATGTTCTGTTTGTGGCAATTTCCGGCGCAAGACTTGCAGTTTTTCCTCAACGTTGCCAAGCGGAGACCTCAGGTAACCTCGGGCGGCCATCTGTCTAACAGTAAGATCTTCATTGCCGGTCAGCTCCAACAACATGTTTTCAGCCTCGGCGGACCGGTTGGCTGCCAAGATGGCAATTCCTTGCACGGCGGTTATGCGGATCACTACTTCATCAGTGCGCGTGTCGATTTCGGCGTTTTCAGGGTTGCGGTCTGCCGGAATCTTTTCCCTGGCGATGTTGTTCAGGTGCGTCAAAGCGCCAGGCGAACGCAGTTCTTTTAATGCCTCTGTAAGCATCGTGCGCAGCATAAAGTTTTCCGCCGGAATTTTTCGATAGGTTTCGTACAGCGCATCGGCGGCGCCTGGTTCTGCGCGCAGCTTCGTCAACGATTCCTGATACTTCGCTTCCGCGTCTTCTCCGTGTTCCATTGAAGCATGCATGTGCTCCTTCACCCTTTCGCCTGCCGGCGTAGTGGGGTAAAGCTTTTCTACCTGCGATTGAGAAGATGAATCCACCGAAAGAACCGAGGCTCCGCGTTGGCAACCCGTCTGTGCGGCAATCAAAGTGCAAATGCCAGCTAACAAGAATAAGTTGGTAAAGGTGTTTTCAAAGTTTTTCATAGTGGTGGGTCAGATCTTTAGACGGATCGATCGCTTACTCAGAAGCCCTGTAAGATTGTGCGAGGAAACTAAGGCTTATGAGAATTAAGCCAGTCAAGGACCGCCGGGACCATACCCCTATTGAAGATTTAAGTCAATTGCTATTCAGTTTTGGTAGTGCTCCATTAGTGCTTCGGCATGGGTTGCTCCCATGTCATGAGGTAAGTCAGGTTTCACTCACGATACAGATTATCGAAGCGCATGCTCGAGGGAGTAAAGCGAAGATCAACTGTGCCGGTGGGGCCGTTGCGCTGCTTGGCGACGATAAGTTCGGCAACGTTCTTCTGATCTTCGGGTAGACTATTCTTCTCTTCCGGAGTCTTGTACTGCTCCTCGCGATAGATGAAGGCCACCACGTCGGCGTCCTGCTCCAGGGCGCCTGATTCGCGCAAGTCTGCCAATTGCGGCCGGTGATCCGAACGCGATTCCGGAGCGCGCGAGAGCTGCGACAGCGCAACGACGGGAACGTTCATCTCCTTGGCCAACGCCTTCAACTCGCGAGAGATTTGCGAGACTTCCTGCTGCCGCGACTCAAAGCGTTTGGCGGAACCTGACATCAACTGAAGGTAGTCAACAATTATGAGATCGAGTTTCTTTTGTTCAGCGGCCAGGCGACGCGCCTTGGCTCGCATCTCTAGTACCGAGATACCAGCCGTGTCGTCAAGAAATATCTTGGAGTCTGCCAGGATGCCCAGCGATTTTGCGATCTGGGCCCACTCCGGGCGGGAAAGGAAACCATTCCGGAATCGTTGCGCATCGATGTTGCCCTGCGAACAGAGCAGGCGCATCACCAGCGCTTCCTTCGACATCTCCAACGAAAAGATTCCCACGACCGCGCCTGCATGAATCGCTGCATTTTCTGCGAGCATCAAGGCGAAACTTGTTTTACCCATCGAAGGGCGAGCGGCGACAATTATCAGATCCTGACGCTGGAAGCCCGAGGTCATCTTATCGAGATCGGCAAAGCCGGTCGTCAGCCCCGTCAAAACCGCCGCGCGACCTTCCATCTCCTGGACCTTTTCCAACAGCTGTTCGGCAACCGGCTTGACGTGAACGAAGCCCTGCCGGATGCGCTCGTCAGCCAACTGAAAGATCGCCTGCTCGGCATGGTCGAGAATGATCTCCGGTTCGTCTTCCTGTTCGAGCGCCTCCTGGGTGATTTTGTTGGAGGCCTTGATGAGCTGGCGCAACATCGACTTGCCGCGAACGACTTTCGCGTAATGCGCAATGTTGGTCGAGTGAGGCAGACCGTAAGTAAGATTCGTAATGAAGCTGATGCCCCCAACCGATTCCAGCGCGCTTTCCTTCTTCAGCTCTTCGCCAATCAGGATCGGATTGATCTCGGCGCCGCGCTCGAACAGGGCGATCATCGCGATGAAAATGCGCCGGTGCGAGGGGACGTAAAAGTCCTCCGGCCGCAGCAGTTCGATCGCCTGGCTGATCAGGCCGTTATCAAGCACTACGCCTCCGAGGATGGCGCGTTCAGCTTCAGCGCTGTTTGGTAGGGCACGTTCGAGCGATTGCTCGCGAGCCGGATCAGGAGTAGCCATGGTTGACTGATTCTAAGGACTATGAA
>JAMQPH010000163.1 GCA_023717605.1 Pyrinomonadaceae bacterium | reverse complement strand
GCGCGGGAAGCGGCACGACCGTATCTGCCAACCCACCTGTCTTTCTCACTACGGGAACCGTACCATAGCGGAGACTGTAGAGCTGGCTTAGGCCACATGGCTCATACCTTGACGGCATCACAAACACATCTGCTCCGCCTTCGATGCGATGCGCGAGTCCTTCGTCGAAGCCAATACGGAGTCCCATACGATGAGGATAGCGTGCCTGGAACGCCTTCAACTTGGCTTCGAGCTCCGGCTCGCCAGTCCCTAAGATCACCAGCTGCAGATCCATCGCCATCAGTTGCGGAATAATGGCCGCCACAAGATCTAAGCCCTTTTGCGACGTCAGTCGTGCAATCACGCCAAGTAGCGGAATCGATGTTTCCGGCAGCTGAAACTCCCGTTGAAGCGCCTGCTTACACACCTGTTTCCCTGAACGATTGGTAGCTGAATAATTCGCGGGAAGATAGGGGTCAGTTTCCGGATTCCATCGATCGATGTCGATACCGTTTAGAATGCCCAGGAGTCGGTCCGCTCGATTGCGCAGGACGCCCTCGAGCCCAAAACCGAATTCTGGCGTGAGGATTTCTCGCGCATAGGTGGGACTGACCGTCGTCACATAATCAGCAAACACAATTCCCCCCTTGAGCAGATTCACCGAACCGTAATACTCAAGGGCCAGGGGGTTAAACAGCGATGGGGGCAGACCGGTTTTCTTGAATTGCTCTCCGGGGAAGAGGCCTTGATACCCCACATTGTGCAGTGTCAGTACGGTGCGCACTCCCTGGACCTCCGGCCGATCTAGATCAACGGTATTGAGATAGACCGCGCACAACGCTGTTTGCCAATCATGCAGTTGAAGGATATTGGTATTCCATCGGCACGCGGTTCTGAGATGGGCGATCACCTCAATCGTCGCGCGGCAGAAGAATGAAAACCGGTCGAGATTATCGGGATAGTCGATACCGCGATCTTGATACAACTCCGGCCGGTCGAAGAAAGCATCGTTCCGAATCGTCCACACCCGCGCCTGGCGACCACCTTCGCCGACGGGAATGACATCTTCTTCAATCAACGTGTCGACAAGCCCCTGAGGCGTCGGCACATGTAACCGACAGACAGAACGGAAGGATCGTCCTGACTCACTCAGGCAACGATAGCGCGGGAGGAGGAGAATGACGTCATGGCCAAGCTTCGCCAACTCAAGAGGCAACGCGCCAGCGACATCGGCAAGCCCACCGGTCTTGGCATAGGGAACCGCTTCGGAGGAGACCATGAGCAGATTCAGGGGATGCTGGGTCACAGAAGGCCTACAGGATGCATCGCTTTATGGAGCGGCCGGCACTTCAAACCTGGAGCGAAACTTATCTTCGTGTTTCCAACTGCGTCCCAGCTCATGAAGTTGCGCCGCGGTCAGCGCTTCGCGATAGACAAGCCGTTCCTCAAAAAACACCACTAGCCACCCGTGATCCGGGTAAGCCAAATACAGCGCATCGCCGGCTTCAATACGGACCTCCCACCCTCGCGGCGGTTCTCCGCTCGCCAACCTCGACCGTGGAATAAACGAGTCGTCTTTCATGCCGAAGAACTGCATGAACTCGGCATGCTGATACGTCGGCGCTCCCCATGCTCCGACAAAAGCGCGGGGGGTCAACTGATGGAGCACCAACTGGTTGTCTCGCACGTGGCGCTCTTGTTCTTCCAGCGAAGGCATCCCGCTGCAACTGAGGACCGACCCAATAGCGACCACGACTAACACACAGTCCCACCCAGAGCGCCTCAGAAAATTAAGGCCCCGGACCCGCTGCGCACCGCACCAGGTTGGTCTGAACATGCCCGCGAGTTCCCTCACAATAGCCGCCGGCTCCTTGGTTCAACAGGCTTCACAGGCTGACAGACGTCGCACTGACAGAGCCGCCGAAGAAGGGCATAGGAGTAAATACCGGTATCGTGGCCGTCGCTCCAAGAAAACTGCAGCGCATACCGTCCGACCGGCTGCACATCCTGCAATATGATCAAGAGGGGTACATCGTCCGGCTGCAAACGCCGTGCACCAGACCACTCGTCCACGCAGGCTGCGCAGGGACATTGCTGGCGGAGATACCTTACGGGATAGACGGCCTTGTGCCCATCGTTCCATTCGATGCCCAACACACCCTTCTCAATCCAGGCCATGTCTTTCGGTTCATACAGGGTCTCTGTCATGTTCTCGCTTCGCTCCCAGGAACCGTGAACCGTGAGCCGTGAAACGTGGGTCAGCCGCGGATCTTCGGACTTCAGCCCTCGAACCCTCGCGTCTCGCTCGTCCCGCCTGTCCCGCAAGTCTCGTGTGCAAATCCTTATGACGAATGCGACAGAAAATTCACAGGAGGCAGCTGTCTGCCTGCCACAACGGTGACATACCCTTCAATCACGTCTTCCACCTCGTGACGAACTTGCCCGGTGGCCTTCAGACGATTGACCACAGAAGGCGAAAGCCGTAACGCCTGATGGAGAAACGCCAGGCTCCCTCGCGAGAGCGGCAAACAGCGGAAGGCCTGGCCTGTTGCACAGGCCACACAGACCAGGCCTCCGGACAGAGGCGAAAACTGCGGTTCTCCCATCAACCGGCCCTTGCCACAGGCGGCACAGTGATCGGTCTGAGGGCGAAATCCGATAAGGCCCAGCAGCCGAATCTGAAACAGCAGCGCCGTCAACGTCGGGTCCTGGCTCGTGACTAATGCGCGCAAGCCCTGTTCGAGTGTTTCGAAGAGTTGCGGGTCAGGATCCCCGTCCGGCGTCACCGCACTCACCACATTGACCATCCGCGCGGCAGCGGTCATCAGCG
>JAMQPH010000136.1 GCA_023717605.1 Pyrinomonadaceae bacterium | reverse complement strand
GATTCTCAACCGCAAAGCGGTTGCGTCATTGTTCCCGTTGATTCACAAGGGGCGCAACCGCGTTGCAGTTGGAATGAAATGAATTCGTTCAACCCAGGGTAGCCGAAGCGGCAACCCTGGGCTTTGTGACGCAACCGCCTTGCGGTTAGGTGCCAACCGAAGGGTGGACGTGGGTTGAAACTTGACTGATCTGCGACGAGATCTCAGAATAGATCCTCTTTCAGTAGTCCATAAAGACGTCCGTCCAGCAGTTGGCCATCTTTGCTGACGTGTTTTCGCAGACGCCCTTCAAGTTTGAAACCGTTCTTTTCCAGCACTCGCGCCGAACCCACATTGGATTCAAAGACGTGAGCCGTCAGCCTTCGCAAATGGAGATCGGTGAAGGCATAACGTACAAAAGTCCTCACGGCATCAGTCATGATTCCCTGTCCCCACCAGGGACGGGCCAGCCAGTAACCTATCTCGGCACGGTGCGTGGTGCCCAGCTGAAGGCTATCAGCACTCACTACTCCAATCAGTCTTGCTTCGTCGTCACGAATAGCGAACGAAACTTCCTGGCCCAGTCTCCTGGTGTGCTCGATTCGCTTTTGAATCCACCAATCGGCATCTGTTTCTGTATATGGGTGCGGGATATTGAGAGTTGTGTCGTATACATCCCTGGAATGTAGATGTTTCAGCAAAAAAGTCTTGTCTGTTACGCGAATGCCGGACAAATGCACTCCATGACGAACTGTGATTATGAGTGACATCGGACTAAACGGTTGACTGAAAATTACTGCTTGGTGAGTGTTGCGAGAAACTCTGCAGTGCCTATCGGACCCGTGACCTCCAGCCAGATTGGACCCGAGTCCGCCTCGACCGTTAGCTCAAAGCGCAGGAAACGACAGCAGTGACGCTCGAGATCTATTGTCTTAACCACCGCTGCGAGGAGATCGCTGTGCGGCGCAAACCGCCAACGAAAACCGTCAGTCAGGGCAATCCGTTCCTGCGCTTGTGACAGCAAGCCAGGAAGTAGTCCTTGCCTGCGTTCTTCCAACTCGGTTGGTGTGAGTTCACAAGCGATGGGAAGTTCTTTCATCGCTCCTCCTGATAATTCAACTCATTGTTTTCGCGGCAACATGTCTGCCAGAGTCTCAAAGGAATCGTGCACTGCGAGGTAGGAAGCCGTAAGCTGATCATCGGTCCCTGACTTTGCGTCTCCCTTGTATTTCACCAGAGCCTCGTCGAACTTCTTCAACTCTTTTTTGAATGCTTCAACATTCGCTGCGGCGGTTCCCTGGGGTACGCCCAGTTGAACGATCGCCTCACCAAGTTTGACCAGTTCGCCGGCTTTCGATCGGATGCGCGCGAAGTCTTTGCTGGGTAACGCGTCATGTTGCAGCTCGCGCAGCAAGTGATGAAAGTCTTCGTACTGCTTGACGCTGAATCCTTCCGTGCCGGGATAGCCGTTTCCAAAGACTACTGCTGAGCACACGAAAGTTGTTAGCGCCAGCGCAGAAAGTGTGCGAGATAGTTTCACCGGTATTCCTCCATGGTTGATCGTGATAGAACTTGCCGACTCAAAATACTACAAGAACGACTTTGCACAAAAACGTGTTACCGGCGCGGATCGTCACTGCTGCTGAGAAGGTGGGCGCCACTCAAGAATCGAGATCATCTGGGGCGG
>JAMQPH010000135.1 GCA_023717605.1 Pyrinomonadaceae bacterium | reverse complement strand
TTCTCTCTACGCTGCGGTCGGGTTTACGGTCACGAGCAAGCATTCATATCGAGATTCTTGCTCTACGCCAACACAGAGTACGCAGAGACAAACGTTTATTCCGTGTCCCACAGTTTGCTGACGATCCACCATCGATCCCCGTCCTTTAATAAGTGGAAGTAATCAATCACCGCCCCCTCGTGGGTTTCGCGAACTTTTGCCGACGCTACTCGGCCCGTGATCTCTAACGACAAAATTACGCAGTCGAAAGCTTCTCCGGTTGTAGCAGGCGCGGGATTTGAGTTGACCCAGTCATACAAACCCTCGATGGGTGCCGCGATCATCTCATCGCCGAGGTAACCGCAGAGTATCGCTTGCTGATGAAAGCCTTGTCTCATTACTTCAACGTTGCCCGTTCTCATTCCTTCAATGTAGTAGTTTATCGCTTCGCGAATGCCATTCTCGTCAGCTGAACTGTTCATTTAGTCTCCTGATCTCGTGAAGGTAGTTTCATTCTCTCCAACAAATCTTTGACTCTTGGATCCTTGCCCAAACTGTTTAAGGAATCCCCATTGGCAGCGCTGGTAATTTCGCTTTCGAGAAACACCAACTCGCCATTTCTCTCCTCGAATGCTGTCTCGAGCCACTGAATTGTCTTTTCCAGCTCGCCCAGACGGCTGTAGACGCGGGCAAGACAGATTGCCGGCACATAACTTTGCCGACGCATGTCGAGCAATTGGTCAAGGATCGCCTCAGCGGTTTCCTTCTTTCCTGCCAACGCATAAGCAGCACCTAAATCAGCCAACACGATAGGGTGACCTCCGAGCGAAACCGCCTTTGTTAGTTGCTCGATGGCTTCTTCATAGTCGCCGCTTCCCAACCGAGTCGCACCTTTCAGCCAGTAGGCACCGAAGAAGCCAGGCTCTATTTCCGTCATCTTGCGTGCCTGATCAAACGCTTCGTTTGCCAGACCGGCAGAGAAATAGGTCCAACCCACATTCATATTAATAAGGAGTGAAAGCGGATCGACTTCGAGTGCGCGCCTGGCAAGTGCCATCGCTTCGTCAAAACGATCTACAAAGCCGAGGAACATCGCGTAGTAAGAAAGTGCTTCGGCGTCTTTTGGATTCAATAGAATCGCTTGTTTGAATTCCTGCTCAGCTTTCTCCCATTCCCAGTCATGAAAAAAGTTGACCATTCCAAGCGACAGATGTGCACCCGCCAGGTTTCCATCAAGCTCGATTGCTTTGGTAGCAGCGCTTCTAAATCGCGGAACGGCCTCGTCGGCGGGAGACAATCCGAAAAACCAGAGACACCCTAATGCCGCAGCTTTTCCAGCGTACGCCGGAGCATGATCCGGATCTTTCTCGATAACTTTCTCGAAGAATTCGACTGCACGAGTCCATCCCTCTGCTGTGTATTTGTAGGAGTAGTAACGACCTTTTAAGAAAAGTTCATGGGCCTCGACGTCGTCTGTGTATCGTCTAACGATCACTTCTTTCGCATCGCCAAAGAGTGTCAACTTCAACGCGTCAACAACCGCAAGAGCAATCTCGTCCTGAATGTTGAAGATGTCTTCGAGGACGCGATCGTATCGCTCTGACCACAGTTGGTATCCGCTAACAGCATCAATGAGTTGGGCTGTGATTCTGAGTCGATCACCTGAGCGTCGCAACGTTCCCTCAAGGATGCTGGTCACATTGAGTTTGGCTCCGACCGATCGCAGGTCTTCGTTTCGACCTTTGAACGAAAATGAAGAACTTCGTCCCGCGACTCGTAGGTCCTTTATTTGTGCCAGTGCGTTGAGTATTTCCTCGGTGATCCCGTCGGCAAAGAACTCCTGCTCAGGATCGACGGAGAGGTTTTGAAATGGCAAGACAGCGATGCTCTTCAACAATGATCCGAGTGAATTCGTTGGTGAAGTTTGTGGACTGAAACGCGAAGAGGACGATTTGTCATCGGTGATTTCCAGCCCCGCTTTGCGCAGTCCATCAATCACATGCTCCACGAATTCCGGTCGGAGCCACTTGCCTAATTCAGCGCGGCCTGTGTTCGCAAAGTCAGGCTTCAGTGCCAGCAGCTCTTCCAAGGCCTTGCTTGCGGCTTCACGTTCTCCCAGTTGCCCATAAACCGCTGCCCTATTCACGTGATGATAGAAGAGCCCCGGCATGTTGAACTCAAGAGTGATCTTCAACGCGCCTTCGTAATCAAACTTTCGGTAGGCGTTATAGAAAGCAGCGTTCCAGTACCATCCGGGATGATGTGGGTTTAGTTGTGTCGCCCGCTCCGCAACTGCGCATCCGTAGTCCCAGTCGCCGTTGAACGCCATGAGAATTCCCATGAAAGCGTTTGTCGCTCCGTCCATGGGATTCAGAGTGATCGCTCGTTCAGCAGCATTGCGAAAACTATCGAACTCCTTCCGAAAGAACAGCGCTTGAGCGAGAGCCTCATAAGCAAACGGATTCGATGGAGAGATTTCCACGGCGCGCTGCGCGGCGGCGCGCGCGCGGCCCAGTGAATCAGGCAGTGGGTTAAACCCAAACTTATGTTCGTCGCAGTACATTATCGAGAGCATTGCCCAACAGTCAGCATTAGCGGGCCCGCGTTCCGTAGCACGCTCCAACGTCGATCGTAAAGCCGCATGCTCCGCCGCAGTGACGCCTTCGTAGTAGCGGAAACCGCGGAGCACCGTCTCATACGGGGTTAGGTCGCCAGGGTCTCGGGTTCGGAGATCTTCGCTCATGCTGTGTGGCAGCACGCCGTGTTGATCGGCGACTGTCGAGACGATGCGGGGAACCAGATCGTCCTGTAATGCGAAGATCTCCTCCGGCTTAAAAGAACGATCGTACGTCTCTGCCCAAAGATGCGCCCCCGTGCTTGCGTCTACCAGTTGGACCGCTACGCGAAGCGTGGAGCCTGCCTGGCGCACACTTCCTTCTATGACGTAACGAGCACCAAGTGTCTTTCCAACTGTGCGCACGTCAGGTGATTCGCTTGCAAATCGCAAAGTGGAACTACGCGCGATCACACGCAGGTAGGAAAAGCGCGACAGTCCTCTAACAATTTCCTCTGAGAGTCCGTCTGCGAGTGTCGAGAGTTCTGCAGGGCCTGCAAACTGGAAGGGCAGAACGGCGACCCAGAATCCTTCATCTGCTCGAGCCTCAGAAGAAACTTGAGCTGAGGCCGACTCTTCACCGGCGATCTCCAACCCAGCCTTGCGCAAACCGTCGACAAGATTCTCGCGAAGCTCGGGATCAAACCACTTCTTTAGTTCGTTGTGTATCGTGGTGCAGAAGTCCGGCCGTAGTTTCAGCAAATCGCGAATGGCTTTAGCGGCGGCGGCATGGTCTCCGAGCTGCCCAGCGGCCGCAGCAATACCCGCGTGCATGCCCCAGTGGCCCGGCAAATTCGCTTTGAGGACCAGGGTCAGTGCGCCGTCGTAATCGCGTTGTCGATACGCATGAAAGAAGTCGGCATACCAAAACCAACCAGGATGATTGGGATTGATTTGTTTGGCGCGCGAAGCGAGTACTAGACCACGTTCCCAATCGCCTACATAGGTGAGTAACTCACCCATGAAAGCGAGTGAGTTTGCGTCCATCGGATTGAGTGCGACGGCTCGCTCCGCCGCATTACGAAAACTCTGAAGATCCTTTTGGAAGAAGCGTGCCTGGGCCAGACTGAAGTAGGCCAAGTGATTTGATGGCCCCGACTCGACTGCGCGCTGGGCGGCGGTTATTCCGCGGGTTAGTGAATCCGACTGCAAGTTGAAGCCTTGTCCGTAGTCCTGGCAATATAATAACGCCAGCATGGCCCAGGCATCCGCATGAGTCGGGGCCTTCTCCACCGCTATCTCGAGGCAAGATCGCGCAGAGGTAAGTTCTTCGGATGTCACCCGGTCGAAGTAGCGGAAACTTCGTAGCACAGCCTCGTAGGGACTTAACGTCTCTGGACTCCGACTGCAGACAACCTCGCACATGCTCCGCGGAAGGACGCCATTAATGTCAGCCGCAGTGGAGACGATTCTGGGTACTAGATCATCCTGTAGCGCGAATATTTCCTCGGCGTGGAATTGACGATCGTATGTCTCGGCCCACAACTGCGCCCCGGTGCTTGAGTCTACGAGTTGTACGGACACGCGCAGCGACGAGCCCGCTTGCCTCAGACTTCCTTCCATCACATAACGCGCCTTCAGTTCCTGTCCGACCGTGCGTACATCACTCGTTTCGCTTGCGTACCTCGCAGTTGAACTGCGCGCGATCACGCGGAGGTAAGAAAAACGGGACAGTCCAGTCGAGATCTCTTCAGACAATCCTTCGGCCAGCGAAGCAAGTTCTTGAGTGCCCGTAAACTTGAAAGGAAGCACCGCGATCCAGAATCCATCAGCCGCTCGAGACTCAGTGGAAACCAGGCGTGAAAATGAAGACGATGAGGCTGACTCTTCCTCAACAATCTCCAGCCCCGCCTTGCGCAGCCCGTCAATCAGATGCTCAGTGAGTTCAGCGTCAAGCCACTTGCCAAATTCCTCTCGCGCAATCGCGCCGAAGTTCGGCACCAGCTCGTGCAGTTCCCGCAAAGCCGCGGTCGCGCGTTGCTGTTCGCCGAGTTGCCCGTAAACAGCAGCAAGGTACACGTGCGGCCAATGGTAGGCGGGCATGTTGACCTTCAGGGCGCTTGCCAGTGCGCCGTGATAGTCATGCTTGCGGTAGGCGTCGCAGAAGGCAACATAGTGATACCAGCCCGCATGATGTGGGTTGAGCTGCATCGCTCGTTCCACTATCTCCAGGCCGCATTCCCAGTCACCGGAATAAGCGATCATGTTTCCGAGTATTGCCGCGGTGGAGGAATCCATGCGATTCAGGGCGAGGGCACGCTCCGCTGCTGGGCGGAAGGCAAGGTAGTCTTTTTGGAAGAACAACGAGGTAGCCAATGCGCAGTGGGCGAAGTGGCTGGTCGGCGCGGATGCGACTGCTCGTTGCGCTGCAGCACGAGCGCGGCCTACTGGATCCGGCCTGAGGTTGTAACCGAACGCGTACTCGTGCCAGTAGATCATCGCCAGTTCGGCGAGGCAGTCACTGTAGTCGGGGGCGACGGCGACAGCCGCTTCGAGTATGTCGCGGACTTCCGCGTGCTCCTCGGGGGTCATGCGCTCCCAGTAGCCGAACGCGCGCAACATTGCCTCATGCGCGGAGTATTGACCGGCACTCCTGCCCCGGAGTGACTCACTCATGCTGTGCACCAGTGCGCCATACTGATCCGCAACGGTCGAGACGATGCGCGGTGCCAGATCATCCTGCAACGCGAAAATGTCTTCCGAACCAAACTGACGATCATACGTCTCCGCCCACAAATGAGCGCCGGTTGTTGTATCCACAAGTTGAACAGCGAGACGCAATTTCGTCCCCGACTGCCGTAGGCTGCCTTCCATCACGTAGCGTGCGCCGAGTGCCTTGCCATTCGTCCTCACATCACTCGAATCACGGGCATGGCCCAAGGTCGAACTGCTTGCGACGACGCGCAGGTACGAGAAGTGCGAAAGCCCGGTCACGATCGCTTCGAATAACCCGTCAGCAAGGGCAGTGATCTCTGGCGCGCTACCTGTAGATTTGAATGGCAGCACGGCAACCCAGAAGCCTTCATCCGCTCGAGTCTCGCTGGAAGCAAAGGATGGGGCTGACGATGTTGACGCCGGCTCTTCATCCCTAATCTCCAGTCCCGCCTTGCGCAATCCTTCCAAGATGGGATCCATCAGGCCGCTCGCGAAGTGCCAGGTCCCGACGTTTGACCGCACGTGCGCCGCAAACTCGGGATCGAGGGCCAACAGATCCCGGACCGCAGCCTCGGCTTCGGTGCGTCGACCGAGATGGCCGCAAGCCGATGCCATTACCAGGTAGGGCCAGAAGAGTCCGGGTACATCCACCCGGTTCGCGCACTCGAGGGCCTGCTCGTACTCGCCCTTATGGAAGTGATCCCAGAGAGGCGCGAAGTGCATCCAGCCTGCGTGGTTGGGATTCAGTTCCATCGCGTGGCGCACAATCGCAGTGCCGCGCTCAAACTCGGCAGTGTGCACAATCTCCAGTCCCAGTATTCCGAGCGCGTCAGTGTTGAGCGGGTTGAGGGCCATCGCGCGCTCGGCCGCTGGACCAAACGCCGCGAGGTCTTGCCGAAAGAAATGCGTTTGTGCCAGCGCCACCATCGCGAACTGATTCGCGCGATCCAACTCGACCGCACGACGCGCCGCAATGAGCGCGCGATCAAGAGACGTCCCGTCATCGCCGGGAAAGCCGAAGGCGTATTCGTCGAGATAAACCTGCGCCAGGCAAGCCCACAAGTCTGAAGGCCGATTGTCCGATTTTGCTGCCCTGTCGAGCCGGCTCTTCAGTGCGGCGTGATTCGAGGGCGTGATCTGCTCGCGATAGGCGAAATACTGGAACTGCCACTCCGCTGGCGTCAGATCGGTGTCGTCTTTCTGCCGGATCGCGTCCCTCATCGAATGCACTAGCACCCCGTAGCTGTCGGCGACTGTCGCGACGATGCGGGCGGCCACGTCATCCTGCACCGCAAACATGCTCGACGTCTCGAGATCCCGATTGTAAGTCTCGGACCAGAGCTGCGCCCCCGTCACAGTGTCGACTAGTTGGACACCGACTCGAATGGCGGAGCCACCCTTGCGGATGCTTCCTTCCAACACGTAGCGCGTACCGCGTTTTGCTGCCAATGACCCTTCGTCTTCAGTCTCTCCCTTCAGTCGAGCCGCCGAGGTGGCCGTGACGACCGACAGATACCGAAACCGCGAAAGGCCAGTCACAATCTCCTCAGAGAGTCCGTCGGCAAGTACCTCGACACTGGGATCGGCGTCCCGAACCTTGAACGAGAGGACTGCAATCCTGAATCCTTCATCTCCGCGCATCACCCCGGACGTTGAGGCACTTGTTGCCGGAGTCGGATGACCGGAATACTCGGATTCCGTAACGCCTTTTAACTCTTGCTGGAGATCTTCGAGCTCAATCGCCACCTCCTTAATCGACTGATAACGTTTCTCACGCTCCTTCGCCAGACATCGGCGCACTACGCGTTGCAGTTCAGCCGGCGCGAGCGGATTTGCATCCTTCAACTGTGGTGTCGGCGCGTGCACGATCTTGTGCAGTGAGTCCAGCACATCCTTGCCGGCGAAAGCTCGCTGGCCCGTGGCCACCTCAAAAAGAATGCAGCCAAACGAGAAGATGTCGGAGCGGAGATCGATCTCGTCCACGCGACCACTCGCCTGCTCGGGAGACATGTACCCGATAGTGCCAATCACCATACCCGGCGTTGAATGTCCGCTATCCCAGCCAGACTGTCCGACGGGGTGTCCCGGTTGTTGCATAACCGCCGTGGCGATTTCACTCGAACCACTTTCGTTGTACCCAAAAGTTCTTTCGGGTTCGACTAGCTTCGCTAAACCAAAATCCAATACCTTCGCGTAGTCGTCGCGCGTGATCATGATGTTGTCGGGCTTGAGATCGCGATGAACGATTCCGGCTGCATGAGCTTTCGACAACCCCTGCGCCACTTGAATCAGATACTTCAACAGTTGCGGGAGTGGAGCTTTCTCTCGAT
>JAMQPH010000094.1 GCA_023717605.1 Pyrinomonadaceae bacterium | reverse complement strand
CAGGTGCATACGGATACACCGTTCTACTTCCCCAATCGTGAAGCGCTGGTTGATCTCTACTCCGACATTGTCAATACGCCAGGCGTCGAACAACACGTCCTGAGTCACAGCACGATCGCGCCGGCGGTGGTGGATCCCACTCTGATCAAGCAGCTCTCCGAGTTGCTGTTGCCAAAGAGTCCCATTCACTTTCCGTATTTGAGCAACCATCCTGAGAAGAAGGCTCTGGCACCGCTCATCGGACTTGAAACTGGCTCAGTGCGAATGGCGAAGCAGATCATGCCCAGCAAAGGTGTGCCATTCCATATCGACGACTGGCCCAGCATCGTGATCGAGGGCTTGCGCGTACTGAACGAGAACAACTGGTTTCCCGCGATGACGCTGATTGTTGGGAATCCGGGCGAGACTGATGAAGACACTATGGCTACGCTCGATCTCATTTACGAGATGGAGCGCCGAGGTTTGTTCGCGTTTCTCATCCCGTCAATTTTCACTCCGCTGCACGACACCCGGATGGAAAAAGCCAAGGGTGTGACACAGACAAAGCAACTCACGCCGCTACAGTGGCAGTTGATGATGAAGTGTTGGAAGATGAACCTGCGTCCGGGCCAGTATAGTTGGTGGGGACCCACGGCCTGGAGGGTAGGTTCGATTGGAATGTGGCTTTACAAGCTGCGACGTCTCAATGGACCAAACTTCACCTGGCCGCTTTGGATGTTCTCCGGGGCCATCTCCGAGAAGAATCTAAATCGCATGGGGAAGATTTATATGGGTAAGCCCTTGAAGATAAAGAGTCGCAAAGAACTCATTGCGACTCTGCGACCCAACGACTGGCAGTTCCTTCGTGCCGACAATGGCGACTTGCCTGATGGCTACATTCCTCCGTCAAAGCCGGAGCAGATTTTCCTCCCAGATGTTCAAGAGCCGTTGGCACAGCACGTCTGACTATGACTCTTTGACGACAATGGGAATGACACGCCCGCGCAAGGAAACTCTTTCCTGCGCGGGCTTTTCTTTTAAGAGCCAGATTAAAGAGTCGAGGGTTTTACCCCGTTAGCGGTGGGATGTTTATAGACTGCAACATTACACACGACCCTGCGCCGTTCGGAGGAGCGGAAGGTAGCTTGATGGGTACCAGTCTGCTTTGAGTTCCGCTCCTGCGAACGGCGCAGGATGGGGGTGGAACACAAGGCTATAGACATCTCACTCCTACGGAGTGACGCTTCTATTAATTGATGAGGCAATTTTTCAGTTACGTATGCTTCAAACAATGTGCTTCCGCTGCAACGCCTTGTTACAGCCACGAATTTCAGTGTTAACATAGCGGCTCACTCTGAAGACTCACAGCGACACAGAGGGAAATTGAGGTTTGTCAAAACTGGATCGAAGAAATTTTATTTACGCGGCCGGCATGGCGGGAGCTGGCGCTTTCGCTTTCAGCGGTCTGGTTAACCGAGCCGCCGCGCTAAGTTCGAACCACCTGGCCTCACCTCCGCTTTCTTCTTTTGGTTACGGCCCCCTGTTCCCAGCGAAAAGCAGCAACACGGGCGAGACGTTACTCGCCTTACCAAAGGGTTTTCAATACACCGTTATCGGTAAGGCCGGCGCTATGATGTCCGATGGTCTGCCCACGCCTCGCGCCCATGATGGCATGGCAGCCTTTAACGTTAATGGTCAGCTCCGGTTGGTTCGCAATCACGAAATAAACAACCAGGTAGGCAAGACAGGTGTTCCTATCGGGCCTAATCCTTACGATCCCCTTGCGGGTGGAGGGACAACCACGCTTGTGATTGACCCCAACACGCGTCAAGTGGTGAAGGACTTTGTAAGTCTGAGCGGCACACTCGTAAATTGCGCCGGTGGTCCGACTCCATGGAAGAGCTGGATCACTTGTGAGGAAACACTTCTTGGCAAAGAGCAGTTTAAGAACGCGAGCGATCAAGATCAGGGAGGTTTCGCGCAGCATCACGGTTACTGCTTTGAAGTCTCCGCTGCCTCGGACAAACCCGTTACCCCCGTGCCTCTGAGGGCGATGGGACGTTTTCAGCACGAAGCACTCGCGGTGGATCCTCGAAGCGGAATCGTCTATCTGACGGAGGATCGCCCCACGGCGGGCTTCTATCGGTTCATTCCTCGGAAACCAGGTCAGCTCGCTGAGGGAGGCCGGCTACAAATGCTGGCCTTGAAGGACCGTCCAAACTTCATTACCGCAAGCCAACAGCAGACTGGCGTTGCCCTACCTGTTATCTGGGTTGATATCACCGATCCGGATCCCGCGGAAGCTGGACGAGATGACATGGCGGTCTACAAACAAGGTGTTGCTGCGGGCGCATCTACGTTCAGGCGCCTGGAAGGATGCCTGTACGGGAATGGCCGAATCTATTTCACTTCCACCAGTGGTGGCGACAAAGGACTGGGTCAAGTCTGGGAATATGCTCCCGCGGGCAAGAATCAGGGAGTTTTGAAGTTGCTCTTCGAGCCCACAGATCCGTCAATCCTAAACATGCCCGACAATATCTGTCTTACACGCGGAGGCAATCTGGCTATCTGCGAGGATAACGGCGTTACTAACTGCATAAGAGTGCTAAACCAAAAAGGAGAGATCTTCGATTTGGCGAAGAATATTTTCGAAGGTTTTGCTGATCGTGAGTTCGCAGGTGTGACTTTTAGTCCTGACTTCAAGACTCTGTTCGTAAACATCCAGGTGCCCGGGGTTACCCTGGCCATTTGGGGACCCTGGCAATCAATCTAAATCGCAGGTGACCTCACACCGGCCCGTCCATATCACTTGTTAGCTTACCAGGCCGATCTGTTTCCAACTCTTTCCATATCAGAACACTCTTTGTCTCTTTCAGTAGAAGTGATCCGACGATAAATGTGAGACTTGCAACGAATATGGGGTAGTACAACCCAGCGTAAATATTTCCAGTCTCTGCGACGATCCAAAGACTTACAAGCGGCAGTAGGCCACCGAAAACGCCGTTACCTATGTGGTAAGGAAGGGAGAGTGCTGTGTACCTGATCTTTGCCGGGAACGCTTCTACGAGATAGGCGGCGATGGGGCCATAAACCATGGTAACAAGAATCACCTGGATGAATACCAGCCCGATTAGCTTCCACGCAATTGCGTTGCTGAGAAGTGCTCCAAGATGTGTATAAGGCAAAACCTCCATTGCCGGTTGCAATGCACCGTCAATCACCGTTTGCGGTGTCAGCGTGATGGCTCCGGTGACTGGATGCTTCCGTGGTACTGCGGTTACGACGTTTGACCCTGCGGCAGCCTGCATGGCTCGATAAATCGGGACGTAAGAGACAGCCGCCAGCAGACATCCAGCCATTATGATTCGTTTGCGCCCGATGCGATCGGAGAGCGCCCCAAAAACTACGAAGAACGGCATAGCTAGAAGGAGCGCGATGGCCACAACGTAGTTCGCGGCGGTGGCGTTCACCCGGAGGATTGCCTGCAAGTAGAAGAGTGCGTAAAACTGGCCGGTGTACCAGACCACTCCCTGGCCGGCCGTCGCGCCGAAGAGTGATATGAGAACCAGTTTAAGATTCTTCCATTCTGTAAACGCCTCTTTCAGCGGTTTTGCAGACGTCATGCCGGCGCCCTTGATGTGCTGAAAAATCGGCGACTCTTTCATGCGGAGGCGAATGTAGAGTGAAATGCCAACCAGTAGAATTGAGATGACGAACGGGACGCGCCAGCCCCAGGCGCTGAATTGTTCCCGGCTCATCGAGTTCTGGACCAGAAGGATTACCGCTAACGAAACAAACAGCCCTAGGGTTGCCGTGATCTGGATGAAACTGGTGTAGAAGCCGCGCTTCTCGTCTGGTACATGTTCCGCGACGTAGACAGCAGCACCCCCATACTCGCCTCCCAGCGCAAGTCCTTGCAGGATGCGGATTACCAACAGAATAATTGGCGCGGCAAGTCCAATCGTGGCGTAGGTGGGAAGAAACCCGATGAGCGCAGTGGCGCCGCCCATTATCATCAACGTTACCAGGAAGGCATATTTGCGCCCAACCAAATCGCCGATGCGTCCGAAGAAGAGCGCTCCAAAGGGTCGAACAACGAATCCGACCGCGAAGGTTGAGAGGTAAGCGATCAAAGCGAGTGTGTCGTTGCCTTGAGGGTAAAAGAGTGGCGAGATGATTGTGGCAAGGCTGCCGAAGATGTAGAAGTCGTACCACTCGATCATGGTTCCGACTGCAGACGCTCCGATGACTTGCCAGATCTTATAGTCGTAAACTCTCGCAGGTGACGGTGTGATTTCGGCGGTTGTTTTCTCGGGAACAGAAGCGTCTAGGGCCATTCGAATGGGTTTCCGCTTTCATGATCGACATCGAGATTGCTCCTCGCATCCTACGGTAAGGGCAGTGCCCAGGCAACACTAAAGCGCAACATTAAAAACAATTGACTGTCGGCGACTGTTCGGCATATCGTTGCTGTCATCTCGCAAGGCCTACCGCTCAGTCTTGCGTTGCCGTCAAAACCAGTGTTCCTCACAACTCCGATAGCCTCGCGGCGCAGCCCGACTAGGAGTGTGTTAGATGGACGATGAGAGAAGATCGAACCCGCGTCTAAGCGTTAGCCTGGACGCGAGTTGGGACCGAGACCACCCGGCAAGAATTACCAACCTGTCCGAAGGAGGTTGCTATCTGGACACCGTCGGTGAAGTGATGCGCGGCGAAATTGTCGGCTTTCGCGTTCTGTTGCCAGACGGTGATTTTCTGTATCTTGAAGGCGAGGTCAGGCACTACAACGCGGGCACTGGTTTCGGCGTGCAGTTCGTCGACCTAAATGATGAGCAACAGGCCAACCTTAAGAGGTTGATAAGAATAGCTGCAGTGACTGGCTCTGGTTCAGAACCAATCTCCGCCGACTTAGTAGAGGAGTAGTCGGCAGATCCACTGGTGTCGCATTTACGATTGACGATTTACCATTTACTATTAACCATTCTCTATCAAAGTAGCTGACACACGGGAGGATGGGTCTATGTCTGAGCAACTGTTTGATAAAGCGGCCGCCATAAGGTTGTTAAATGAGATTCTGGAAACTGAGCTGGCTGGCGTGGTGCGATACACCCACTACTCGCTCATGGTCTTTGGTCATAACCGCATTCCTATTACGAGCTGGTTGCGGGGTGAAGCAAACACTTGTCTGGAACATGCGACCCAGGCAGGCGAGTTGGTGACTCATTTTGGAGATCACCCTTCGCTAAAAATTGGCGCCTTGCTGGAAACTCACAAACACGGGATTAACGATATCTTGCTTGAATCACTGGAAGCGGAGAAGTCTGGTTTGGTCCTTTATAAGAAATTGCTTGAGCTGGTTCGCGACCAGTCGGTACTGCTGGAAGAGTATGCTCGCAGGATGATTGCGGAAGAAGAGATGCATTTGGGTGAGGTCAACAAGATGCTGCGCAAGCCGGGAGAGTTAACGCAATTCGCTACCTAAGTTCTGATTAGACCCACCGTTGTGCTGACTTTGCGATCCCGACGATTTGAGTATAATGAACGGCAAAAGGAGCGAAGAACGATGACTAAATATCTTCTTACCTGTGCTTTGTTGGTAGTCGGTCTAATAGCGGTTGGTTCGGTGAGTGCAACCACGGACGCCCCAGCTGTTGGCGCTGTTGCCCCCGAGTTCTCACTTGCAACGAACGAAGGCAAGCAAGCGGCATTGAAGGACTTTCGCGGTAAGTGGGTGGTCCTCTACTTTTACCCAAAAGACTTCACCAGCGGCTGCACGCTTCAGGCGCGTAATTTCCAGCGCGACCTGGCGAAGTATGAACCTCTGAACGCGGTGATATTGGGAGTGAGCGTCGACACCGCCGATTCTCATAAGGAATTCTGCGCCAAGGAAGGTCTGGCATTTAAACTACTTTCCGACACTGACGGCAAAGTAAGTGACGCGTACGGCTCCGTGATGGAGTACAACGGCATGAAACTCTCGGCGCGCAACACTTTCATCATCGATCCGAAAGGGAAAATCGCTCAAGTTTTCCTCAAGGTCAAACCAGCGGCGAACAGCGAAGAAGTGCTGGCGGCGCTGGAAGCCTTACAGAAGAAATAGGTCATTCAGCGGTGCCGTAAACGTGGGCCGGAATCCTGATCCTTTTGAAAATCGATTAGGTGCAAGGCCCGCGTTAAATGTCCGACAATTCGGCTTCGCCTCACCTGGAGCTATACTCTTTTACCTGCCCGGGCAGACTCGCTTTACAGTTTTGTCTGACAACTCCTAGTTCAGGAAGAGAATAATAGTTCTATGCTGAGTAAACTCTTGACGTTTGCCCTGATGATAGGGATTGTTACTGGCGCCATGTCACAAACGGGGTCACCAACAAACTCTCGCGCCGCCTTACCTGCGGGCTACTGGCCGCTTGAGAAAAGCCAGCCGATTATCGGCAAGACTGAAACGATAAAGCTGGGGCCAGATCTCTTGCAATTAAGCGAGGGCGAGCGGAGGGCAGTAGCGAAGCTGCTCGAGGTAGGTAAAATCTTTCAAAGCCTCTTCGAACAACAGCGTCATTCGCAAGCGCTGACCGCCTATCAGAAACTCGTTCAGCTCGACACTCGCACTGGTTCGGGCGTGGCCACACAGAATTTACTCACTCTCTATCGTCTGAATCAGGGGCCGATTGCCACGACACTCGACAATAAACGCGAGGCGTTTCTGCCGGTTGACGAGGTGAAGCCGGGCAAGAATGTTTATCCCTGGGATGTGAAGAAGGAAGAGTTGGACGCGTTTCTGTCTGCACATCCTGAGCAGCGAGACGACATTCTGGACCTCCGTACGGTGGTCCGGAAGCGTACCGCCGAGAACATTCAGGAGGATTTGGCTACTCTGAGAAATTATCCTGCACTGGACACACTTCACCCGGGTTTGCGGCAGGAGTTAGAGAGCATTTCGCTGGAAAGTGCGGAGGCGTCAAAGAGTTCAAAATCCAAAGTGCAAAGTCCTACGCCAAGAACAGATCCAATCCTGGATAAGAAGACATCGGACGTTGGACTTGGGACTTTGGGCTCTGGCTTTTACGCAGTTCCTTACGCTGTAGCCTACGCTGAAGAGTTGATTAGGGCGTACGGCCTGTTGAATGACGCAGCGAATGCAGTCGCGAAGGATGATGAGGAATTCGCCCGGTATCTGCGCAATCGTGCCCGAGACTTGCTCTCAAACGATTACGAATCGGGCGACGCAGCCTGGATCACAGGACACTTCAAGAATCTTAACGCGCAGATTGGTTCGTACGAGGTCTACGACGACGAACTGTATGGTGTAAAGACGTTCTTCTCTTTCAGTCTCTTGAGTAACCGCCGGCAGGAGACCACGGCGCTGCGGCAGGCAATGCGAGGGTTGCAGGCGCTGGAGGACTCACTTCCCTATGAGAACCACAAGAAGATCAGG
Source organism: Pyrinomonadaceae bacterium (assembly GCA_023717605.1). GTDB lineage: Bacteria > Acidobacteriota > Blastocatellia > Pyrinomonadales > Pyrinomonadaceae > PSRF01. The sequence continues at coordinate 6,223 of JAMQPH010000094.1, read as the reverse complement.
GAGGACATACCAGTAGGCGTCTATGATGTCGTTGCTGATTTTGGCCAGTCGCGCGGTGGAAACACGGCAACCATCCTTCCCAACGAGAGCTACCTGGCGCGGCGTTATGGACGGACGATCCTTTTGCGCGCCAACATCATGCGCGAGCCGAATATTTTTCAGGGCACCTCTCGAACCTGGGAGGCAGCGATAGCCACTGAGCACAAGGATGATCTAAGTGCGGACGGAAACTTTTATCGGACCCTCTGGCACGAAGTGGGACACTATCTCGGCGTCGACCGAACTAAAGATGGCCGCGACCTGGATGAAGCCCTTCAGGAAGACTCCAGTGCGATGGAAGAGATGAAAGCTGATCTGGTCTCGCTCTTTGTGGCCCCGGCACTGCGGAAGAATGACTACTACACCGATGCGCAATTACGCTCGGTTTATGCCAGCGGCATTCTACGGGTGCTCCAGAACAATAAGCCGCGGCGGGACCAGCCCTACAACACGATGCAACTCATGCAGTGGAACTTCTTCCTGGAAAACAGATTGTTGAGTTTTGAACAGGGAAAACTTCAAATCGATTACGCCAAGTATCACGACGTAGTCGGAAAGCTATTACGCCAAGTCCTGGAGGTACAGTATCTGGGAGACAAAGCGGCAGCGGATCGGTTCATCGAGCAGTACACAAAGTGGGATGACAATCTGCACGGGGCGATCGCTAGGAACATCCGCGACCAGCAGCGCTATCGCTTTCGGTTATTCAAGTATGCCGCGCTCGGTGAGTAGCGCGTTGACTTGGAACGCCGACCTGAGAGGTTGCCAAGTAGCGGGGGTAAACCGCCCTCCTAACCTGCAAATTAGTGCTAATTGAATTGAACAACTTAGCAGGCGATAATTTGCAGGTTGGGAAGGGCGGTTTACCCCCGCTGACGTAGCCACCTCTCACGACTCGCGTTGAAAGAGACTTTAGAGAAGGAACTCACGTAAGCTACTTCCGGAACGCATCTCCGCCCAGAAAATTCTCACGTAAGTAGACCACAGTCTCTTGTAGAGTTTCGCCGGGATCACGGGGCTTAAAGTTAAGTTCACGTGAGGCCTTCGCGCAATTGAGGTACCAGTAATATTGCGCCATTTCGATTGCTCCCGGCTCAACCGGTGAGGCCATGTGCCACTGCCTGAACAGGGAATCAACCAGCTTCGCTCCCGTTACCGCAACCCTGGATGGTAGGGCCAGTTTCGGCGCTGCGATCTTCGTTAATCGCTCCAGGCGGCCGAAGAATTTGTCAAAGGTCCAGTTGGCGGCGCCGAGCAGGTAACGCTCACCATGTCTGCCCTTTTTCATCGCCATACGAAATGCTCGAGCGGCATCGCGCACGTCAACAAAGCTCAATCCGCCGCCGGGCACAGCGTTGATTTTGCGCGCCATGAAGTCGAGCACGACTTTCGTCGAGCTTAAGCGTTCGTCTCCCGGACCGAGGAGCAGACTCGGATTCATGATTACCAGTCGCATGCCCTTGCCATTAAAGCTCTGGAGCGCCGCCACCTCCTGATAGGTCTTGCTTGCGTAGTAAGGCCAGCGCGAGATGATGTCCAGTGGCGGAGGATACGTTTCGTCGGGAATACCTTCGCCATCTTGCGTCACGGCAATGGTTCCGCTGGTGGAAGCCATGACAATCGACTTCACTCCCTCAGCCTTTGCAGCCTCACACAGCAGCCGAGTTCCTTCGACGTGGAGCGCATACATCTGGCGAGAGTCATCGCGCTCGCGCGAAACGCGACCGGCAAGATGATACACATCACGAATTCCGGCAACCGCGCGGGCCACGTCCGCACTTTGCATGATTGAACCTTCTAATGTCTCGACGCCCAGGTCCACCAGCCAATCGGGAATCGACGTGGCCATCACGCGAATATCTTTGGCCCCCTCGTCCACCAGCTGTCGCACCAGGTGTGAACCGAGAAAACCTGTGCCTCCGGTGATCAAAGTTGAGGCCCGAGGCCTTTTCTCAATTGCTGCGCGACGCTTAGGGCCAGCTGTGGCCGTAGTCATCCGCGCCGTTCGTTTTTTTGGGGTTTTCTTTGAGGTGGTCACAGATGAGATAGATCGATCCGGTCAATTAAGGCGAGGCCATTGGCGACTTGAATAGGATTACGCAAAGACGCAAAGGGAGCAAAGACGCAAAGAAGACTAGGGGAAAATCAATAATCTGGAGAGGTAATCCTTTCACAACTCAACGCTGCCATCTGAACATTCTTCTTTGCGTCTTTGCCCCCCTTTGCGTCTTTGCGAGAACTAAGTCACAAGTTCCTCGACACTCGAATCTTCTTTTTGCGCGATCTGTGCGCGGCGCTCTGCTTTCCAGCGTTTGCGCAGAGCTTTCTCATCAAAAGGATGTCTGGTCTGATCGCACAAGTTCTCGACTTCGTGCTTCACGCGTGCTGCGATTAATCGATAGGCTTCCGCCCGAGCCAGGCCCTTCGTCATTTCTTCAAGCTCTTCGATTGTCAGAAAACGACCGATGCGAGCGCCAACTTCACGGTTCTTGATGATGTTTGACCCTTTCGGCATCGCTTCGTGAGTGCCCACCAGGTAGACAGGAAGAATCCCGACCCGCGAAGCAAGCGCGAGATAACCGACCACTGGCTTGAATTCAGCCATTTCGCCGGTTAGCGAGCGCGTGCCTTCCGGAAAAATGACTGCGTTGTACCCGCGATCGAGAAAGGAACGAGCGTGACGCAGCGACTGTCTCAGTGATCCGGTACGCTCTATGGGAACCAGGTTTGTGAAGTTCTCCATTACCGCGCGCTTGTACTTATTGTCGAAGAAGTAGTCCGCGGCAGCCAGCGCCACAAGATCTCTGCCAGCTTCGCCCAGTGCCATCTTAGTAAGACCCATGTCCAGGTGAGACGAATGGTTGGGAGCCACGATGAAATTTGTATGGACAGGAATATTCGACTGACCCTCATAACGCGTCTTCAGGAACTTGTCATAGAAGAGACGTTGTAGCGCGTCGCCTGCTAGATTTCCGGCGACTCGCACAAACGTTGGTACGTGAATCTCACCATCTGCCGCATGTTCCTGCGTGCGGGCTCGTTCCTCGGTACGTGAGGGTGTCCAGGAACGCTTGCTTACGACACTCATCAGCTCTCTCACGTCCTGTACTTCGTTGAATCGTTCAGGAGCCGAGATTGCCCCGCCGGCATTCTCAATGGCGGTTGCCAACTCAACGAACATGAGGCTATCGAATCCCAAGTCGGCGAGCCGTGTGCCCTGCGAAATCTCCGACCGAGGCCGATTGCTGACTGTGGCCAGGACGTCAATGATCCACCGCGCTTCGGAAGCGGCTGCGTCTTTCCCGCCGGCTGCTTTTGTGACCTTTTGGCTCTGTTCCAGCGCTCCCATAATCGTCAGCACCTCACGGCGCTTTACTTTGCGAGTAGCCGTGCGCGGCAACTCGATGTCCGTAAAATGGAGAACTTTAACGCGTTTGAAATAGGGAAGTGACGCCGAGACGTCGCGGAAATGCTCTTCGACACGCCGGCGCAAGTCTTCGCGCGAGAGTGAGATATCGTATTCATCGTCGGCAACTACCAGGCAGGCGACTTTCTCGCCGATTCCGTCGGGCAGACCTACAATGCTCAGTTCTTTCACGTATGGCGAATTTGAGTAAACTTCTTCAAGTTCATCGGGGTAGACGTTCTTCCCGTTTGTATCGACAATAATTTCCTTGGAACGCCCCACCAGGTAGAGGTTGCCGTCGTCATCGAGTTTGCCAAGATCGCCAGTGTAAAGCCAACGCTCGACGAGAGTGCTGCGCGTAGCCTCTTCATTGTCGTAGTAGCCCAACATCACATTGGGCCCGCGTGCGATGACCTCGCCTACTCCGTTTACATCCGGCTCAGCGATCTTGACCTGAACTCCCGGCAGAGGTTTGCCGACACTGCCGGTGAGCATACGATTCTCGGGACGTGTGACCGTTAGTACCGGCGAGGCTTCGGTCAAGCCGTATCCTTCGAGAATTGTGAATCCCAGGCCTTGAAAATCCTGTTGGACCTTTTCGTTCAAAGCAGAGCCGCCGCTGATGAAATAGCGAATGCGGCCACCGAGACCCTCATGAATCGGATAGAAAACAAACGGGCCGAGATTCAGTGGGGTCTTCTCTCGTACCCAGGCGTTGGCTTGAATCAGCGTCTCAGCGGTCTTGCCAATCCAGTCGCTACGCTCGTAGAGCCGCGTCTTGATGCGACGATGCAAAAGCTCCCATAAAGCCGGTACACCAACCATCCCGGTCACATGTCCGTTTTTGATTGCGCGTGCGAGTGCATCGCTGGTCAACTCGGGCAAGTACGTGATCTGCGCTCCGCGGCTGAGTGGGGTCAGGAAGCCGGTGGAAAACTCGAAGGTGTGATGGAGCGGTAAGACGGAAAGCACGCCGTCGCGGGTTGACATGTCGAATACTGAAGACAGCATCGAGACCATACTGGTCAGATTGCGATGCGAAAGCATAACACCCTTGGGATTGCCCGTCGTGCCTGAGGTGAAGATTAGCGAAGCAACTGACTGCGCATGAACCTTTGTTGGCAGCAAGGCGATACGCTGATCTTCCGTTTCCTCGTCCGAGAGGGCGAAGACGTCATCGAAGGTCCAAACGTGCAGTTCCAATCCTTCGCCGGCGAGCCGTTGACGGAGATCGGAGTGCTCCCGCTCGAGTTTCTTACTCAGGATGATTGCCGCGGCATCACCTGCGCGTGCGAAATTGATGATTTCGTCAGTTGAGCTTTCCGGGTCAACGGGTATGCAACTCGCTCCCGCTTTCAGCGCGCCAAAGTAAGTCATGCCCCACTCAGGCGCGTTGTGGCTGAAAAGCATTACGCGCGCTCCAGGCTTAATTCCTTCGCTCGCGAGAAAAGCGGCGGCGCGGGTTGCGAGTTCTCGGAGGTCGGCGTAGGTGTATTGCTCTTTGCGTCCATCGCGCTCGATACGCATGGCCACGCGTGTCGCATGACGCTTGGTTGAGGTCTCGAATAGTTCGAGTAGGTCTCGATAGGTGTAGACGCGCTTGGGTTGAGCCCGCATATCTTCCTCAAGCGTCGGGAAGACCCACTTTTTGAGACCAGGCAAGTGGATATTCATCCAATAGTCGTACCAGTCAAACTTCTGCGGATTCCAGGTCAGCAGCGACTGCTCGTCTTCTCTGATCCGCTCGAATAGCGATCTGATGTTGTCTGACCGGAAGACGTAGGCGTTCTCGATCGTAAAGGGTCGAAATAGTTCAAAAGCCTCAGTAGTTTCCCGGGTGATTTCTTCGACGCGATCCACGGTCGTTTTGACTCGATCGATAACCTCCCCAACGCGTCCGCCGCCCCAGCGTGGACGGGCGCGGTCGAGCAGGGTTGCAGCCTTCTTCGCGGCCGCGTTGAACATCGGAGTCGAGGTTGATTCAAATCGCGCGGTTGAGACGGGACGGGGCTCCATCCTGGAAGCAATCTCATTGACGATTTTTATACCAGACTCTTTTTCTCGAAAATGCTGGCGCTTGAAAAGGCCGACTAAGGTGATGATTCGAGCCAGATTGTTTGGGTTTGAATCACCGGTGGATGCCTGATGGACCAACTGCGGCTCTTCCACGCAGGCCTGCGCCGCTACGGCAAGCATTACGGACGCCACCTGGTCGACGGGCGTGACGTCCAAAATTAGTTTCTCATTGGCCGGAATCTGCGTTTGTCCTTTGAGAACGAGAAAGACAATGGGCGCAGTGGTTGTAAAGCCTTCGTTCCATCCAGGGAATGGGTAAGACAGGGCCGATTCAACAATACTCGGCCGTACGATGCTCCGCACGATTCTGGTTTCAGCGGCCACCAGCTGTTCGCCGAGAGCCTTTGTGTAAGTGTAGATATTTGGCCAGCCCCACCAGGCCGAACGCTCTACTCCCAGCTCAGTTAGGCGCGTGCGGGTCCAGACTTTTCTCTCCCGCGCCACAGCCAACCCGAGGGCATCAGGATCGTCTTCATCACGTCCTTCTTCGATCAGGCGCTTCCGGGCCAGATCGCGAAAACGCGCCACCATCATTGCGTCGCGGGCTTCCTCCTTGACTCGCTCCGCCAGCTTGGCGCAGTCTCTGATTTCCTGCTCGACCGAAAACTCCACTCCGGGCAATTCATGTTTGCGAGGAAAATAGCCAATCACCGGTTCGCGCTCCCAGACCGCGCCCGAGCGATTGCCGGCCACAAAACAGGT
>JAMQPH010000092.1 GCA_023717605.1 Pyrinomonadaceae bacterium | reverse complement strand
GGCTGGCGCAACGGCCGTTGGGCCGATTCTCCAGGGACTGGACAAACCGGCCAATGATCTCTCACGAGGATGCAAAGCCGAAGATATTGTGGATGCCGTGGCCATCACCGCGGTGCAGTCCCTGGCACGAAAATCCGCAGGCTAATTTTTTTTGGCAACACTCCAGTGCCCCTTCATGCATCAAAGTCTGCGGATTTTCCATTCTTTAAGTCAGGGTACCTGCTTTGATGTATTCACGAGCGACACTAATTATTCTCCTCGTTTTAGTTTTAGGGACTTCGGCCTTTGCCCAGGCAACGCGCCAACCCTCGCCTTCGCCCTCTCCGACCCCCCTAAATGAGGAACAGGAGCCGATTAAAGTTTTTACTGAAGAAGTGCGGCTACCTGTCATCGCTCTCGATCAATATGGGAACTACGATCCCTCGCTCGAGGTTGATGACGTACTCGTCCTTGAAGATGGGGTGGCCCAGCAAATCAGGAGCATTCGTCACCTTCCCGCAAATGTACTACTGGTTCTGGATACGGGTGGTGAAGTAAGAGGGTTGGGAGGGATGTCAAAACGTACGGGATTGACGCGCGACGTTGCCATCCAACTGCTTAACAATCTTCAAGACGGCACGCTGATCGCGGTGATGCAATTCAGCAACTCGGTCGAGGTGATTCAGCCTTGGACGAAAGACAAGAAAGCCGTGCTTAAGGTACTCAAGACAAAGCTGTCGTCAGGCAAACGTTCACGCTTCTCAGATGCGGTAGCCGCAGCCGCACGGCAACTAGGTGATCGGCCCGAAGGAAGCCGCCACGTGGTGTTCATAACCGACGGTGTCGACACGCCGGGCGGAAAAACTGACCGCGCGGAAGCTATCAAACGGCTGGCTGCTGCTCGCGCCACGGTTCATATCATTAGCTACACCGAACTAGTTCTGCAAAAGAAGGGAGGTAGACCATCTACGGTAAGTGGTGGTCAGTTACCGACGACGTCAGATCCAATAACCGCGACCGATCCAACCCTACCGCCCGGAACAACTCGCAGTCCGTCCTTCGGAGTAAGCATCAGATTCGATCCGGCCATGAAACGGCAGCGCAAGGCCTACGAGTCAGACATCAGAAAGAGTCAGCAGGTGCTCACTACTGTAGCCGAAGAAACTGGTGGCCGGATTTTTCTACCCAAGTCGAGCCAGGAAATGATTGCTCAGGCTGGAGAGGCCGCGCGAGAAATCGGGGCTGAATTTGTTGTCACATATCGACCGAAGCGACCGCTTTCGTCTTCGCGACAGGGTGAATACCGCCGAGTCGAAGTCGCATCTCGCCGAGTAGGACTGAGTGTGCGTTCACGACGTGGATACGTGGTGCCGGATCGAAATGAATGAGCGCGAGTGTTTTAATTAGGGCTTCTGACTAGATGACGACAGCTTCCAGGCGAGTTTCCAGCATTTCCACCATCCGCCGCACGTCGAATTCATCTTCCTTGGGAAGCAGTGACCGTCTGTGCAATTCATCCCAATCCTCTTGCGGCACTCGATGAAATGCTTCGACAACCTTGGGGTCAAATTGTCTTCCAGCCCAGTCATCTAATTCTTGCGCGGCCTCTTGATAAGACTTGCCGCGGCGATAGACCCGATCACTGGTAATTGCGTCAAACGCGTCGGCCACTGCGAAGATGCGAGCACAAACGTCGACATCTTCCTGGCGTAAGCCGAGCGGATAACCTGACCCATCCCATCATGATGCTGGGCCACAACTCGCGCCGCTCCCTCGAGAAATTCGATTCCACGCAGTATTTGCTGACCGTGTACCGGGTGCTCCCGCATTTTCACCCACTCATCCTCAGTCAGCTTTCCAGGTTTGCGCAGGATCGAATCCGGCACGCCAATCTTGCCGATGTCGTGCAACAGCGAACCAAACTCCAACGCCTTCATCTTCTCGCTGGGTAGCCCGTACTCTCTTCCCAGACGCAAACTGTAAGTTACGACTCGTTCCGAGTGGCCATGGGTCTCTGAGTCTCTCGTCTCCAGCGCCGAGGTCAAGGCTCTCAAGGTTGAGCGGTAAGCGTCTTCAAGTGAGTTGAGTGCCCGGTCAAGTTCCGCAGTGCGTTGTTCAACTAACTCTTCGAGGTGATCTTCGTAGCGCTGCTTGGCGACGATCAGTTCATAGTGTTCGAGTGCTCTCTTTACAACTGCCTCAACCTGGCGGAGGTCAAAAGGTTTCATCAAGTAGTCGAATGCGCCCAATCGCAATGCTCCGATGGCACTTTCGACCGTCTGCATGCCGCTGATCATTACCACGACCGTGTTGGGTGAAAGACTCTTAACGAACGGAAGCATTTCGAGTCCGCTCATTCCAGTCATCGTGATATCGCTGATGACGAGCTGAAAATCGCTTTCGGCCAACCTCGCGAGAGCGTCTTCTGCCGAACCCACTTGTAGGCAGTCGTATTCAACGCTGAGCAGGTCGCTTAGAATTTCAGTTATTTCATGTTCGTCGTCGACGATGAGAATTCGCGACTTCAAGTCACCTGGCATTTTTAGACTCCTGAATCTGCCGTACACATAGCGACACCCAACCCTATTGAATGAATCTCGAACCTTGAATGGGAGGACGGATTGCGGCGTCGTTGACAATCTGGAATCCGATCCTGCGCCGCAGGGCAGGCTCAGGAATTCTACTGGTTTTGTTGCCTTGTGGCAAACACGTTTTTGCATGCGCTGAAAGGCTTTTATTTTGAGGAACTTAGCCTAATAAATGGGGGCTGGACAGAGCGACCAGAACAGCGAAAAGCGCGCCTCGCAGGGGTAAAACTGCAGAGACGCGCTTATTTGTCTTATGAAATAGGACGTCTTAGTAACGAGCCGAGCGTCGGCGCTTACGGATTCCGTAGGTGTAGACGGCGGCGCCCCCGCCTCCAACTGCGGCGCCGATAGCGGCACCCTTACCTCCGCCAGCAAGACCCCAACAAGTGCACCAACTCCCGCACCCCCTGCGGTCGTCAACTTATCTCGATGCTTCGACCAGAAGCTTCGCCCATGCTTGTGTCCGTCCCCGACGCAAGCAGAATGGGTGAGCGTGTAATTGCTATGGCTGTGCCTCAATCTGCCACAAGTTCTAGCCGATACGGGAACGGCCATAAGCGCAATAGTAAAAACTAACAAAAGACCTAGTGCCTTCTTCATAGTTCTTTTTCCCTTTCAAGCAAGTTTTGCGGGAGAGTTTATGGGGTGTATGAGGGGGCTCGCGACTATTCTATGCATGGTTGCGCAGTAAGGCAACTGGCCTTATTATCTCCCAACGCAACGCCGGAGTGGCGAAATTGGTATACGCACCAGACTCAAAATCTGGCGAGGTCACACTCATGTCGGTTCGAGTCCGACCTCCGGCACCATCACAATTCATCGGCAACAGAAATACAACGAAAGTTCACGCGAGGGGCTGGTCGTGAGTCATCGTCCAACTTTCGTACAAATCGTCCACGTCCGTAGAATATTACTCCCGCCGGTTGGCCATAATCTCCAGCATGGGAATAGACAATGACAAATAGCAACAGCAGCTCTCTGAGTCGCAAACTTGCATGGCTGGTGTTGGTTGTGATTGCTGGGGCCACGCTGGCGGTGGTTCTTCTTCCGGCTTGGATCATTCAGCCTTTTAGTCCGCAGACTCAGCGTGGCCTGGAACTATCGTATGCAATGCGACGGTGGTCCCCTGTGCTGACTCTGATTGCCGCAACGGCAGCGCTGATATTGGTGGTGTGGCTGTGGCGAAACTCTCGCCGATGGTGGCGTAAAGCGCTATTGATAATCGTGCTCCTGCCTGTTCTCGCGGCCACCTGGTTGGCCCGTCAGAATCATTTCGAGTGGATGTTTAATCCTCTTCCAAACCCGGCTTACGCAAAGGCGAGCGAAGCTGGATTCGTCGAGGATAGCGACATTGTGATGGCGATTGAACTCAGGGAAGAAGCCGCGGCTTACCCGATCCGGCTGATGGCATACCACCACGTCGTCCAGGATGTCGTGGGTGGCACACCGGTAGTCGCTACTTATTGAACGCTCTGTCACACCGGTCTGGTGTGGGAAGCAACAGTAGGCGGGCGGCAACTTCACTTTCACCTCGCAGGTATCAACAACCAGAACTTCATCATGCGCGATGAGGAAACGGGATCTTGGTGGCAACAGGTTACCGGTGAGGCGATTCTCGGCCCACTCAAAGGTCAACGACTGAACCCTGTGTTTCATGATGAGTTGACCTTCGCAACCTGGAAGCGGGAGCAACCTCAAGGGCGAGTGCTAAAACCTGATGAGCGAATAGTTCAGGCAGCGCGTTATGCTCCAGCCAATTGGGAGGAGCGCATGGTAAACGTACCGGTAGCGACGTCTCAAGTCCTCGACAAATCGCTCGAACCTCGAACACTTGTTATCGGACTTACAGTCAATGGAGTCTCAAAGGCTTATCCCTTCGACGCCCTGTTACGACAGAGCCCGATAATAGATGAGTTGGGCGGCATTCCCATCTTAGTCGTGGTTGGCGAGGACAAGAGATCGGTGCGCGCCTTTGAGCGAACCATGGATGGTCGCAAGTCAGAGTTTTTTGCAAAGCCAGGGTCGTCGCAATTGTTGCTTGTCGATGCGGAGACCGGCAGTGAGTGGGACTTTACCGGCAAGGCAATCGGCGGCGCACTCAAGGGCCGACAACTGAAGAAGGTTGCCATACTCAATGACTATTGGTTTGACTGGAAAGCCTACCATCCGACGACGATTGTTTACGATTTGGGTGAGCGTTAAGTGTCAGTTTAGAATAACATCCCAAAAACTCGGAAGGTCACCTTTTATGAATGGCTGGAAAAAACATTCGATCCAAGTAGCTACTTTGCTTCTGGTTGCCGGTTCCCTACCCAGCTTGGTGTCTGCACAGGATCGCGCGGTCATACTTACTGGATCAGAACTCTCCAGGGTTGTTCCCCCTGGATTCTATTTTCAGGGTCTGAGTGCGCCAACCCAGTTGCGCAACTCGGCAGCTGCACGTTGGGGGAAAAACCGTCATGTGATCGCCGGACTCATCGACACATCCGGATATGCCGCCGATGTGCGCGCCAAGTATGAGGGCTTCCTGATCACTGACTCCGATATAACGATCGACGGAAAAACATTGAAAACCGGCGCATACGGATTTGGCTTTTCGGACGACGGAAAGCTAACCATCATGGATCTGGCCGGCGACCAGATCCTCTCCGTTTCCACGACCAAAGACAGCCAGCTGAAACGACCTCGTCCTTTGATGATGTCGCAGGATGGCGAACACCTACGGCTTTATAGCGGACGAGATTACGCGCTGATCGATGCAAAGTAGTCCACACCTGTGATTCTGAATGATAATTAGCAATAAACCGACACGCATCAACGTTAGCGCCTTTCGACCCTTCGTTTTGTTTTTGCTGCTCACACCCCACACTCTCATAGCGCAAACAGAACCGAAGAAACCCAAGCCCCAACAGCCGATGGGCGGCGTTTTAACCGGCCCGCCGGTAACCTACACATCGAAACGGACTCTGGGGATCACAGATCCGAAAGCTCCGATCGTTTTCGAAGACCTAACCGGCAAAACCGCGCTGGCAAATTTCAAGCACACTTCAGGTGGAGCGAAGAAGGACTACATCTTTGAGACACCATCGGGCGGCGTCGCCATATTCGACTATGACGGCGACGGGCTGCCAGACGTTTACCTGCTAAACGGGTCCAACATCGCAGCCATGCAGGGAAAAGAGAAAGCCCCGCGCGCTGCGCTCTACCGGAACCTCGGCAGCTGGAAGTTTGAAGATGTTACTGACAAAGCACGAGTCGCAAATGAGCGTTGGGGGTTTGGAGTTGCTGTCGGCGATTACGATAACGACGGACGACCTGACATGTACGTGGGCAACTTCGGAGTGTCGCGTCTTTATCACAACAACGGGGACGGCACATTCACTGACGTCGCGGAAAAACTAGGGGTGGCGCGGAAGGGCTGGAGTACTGGACCCACCTGGGGTGATTACGACTCAGACGGACGTCTCGACCTTTTCGTCCCCGGATATGTTCAGATCGATCTCGACAACCTTCCTCCAAATCCCTCGGACGCCGCGAAGCCCGATGGCGTGGGGCAAAACTTCTGCCAGTTTCGTGGAGTACCGGTGATGTGCGGGCCAAGAGGGTTGACAGGCGAAGGAGATACACTCTACAGGCAGAAGCCGGATGGCAGCTTTGAAGATGTAAGCGTTAAGGCAGGCGTTAATGATCCTCAGAAGTACTACGGCTTTACCGCTGCCTTCGTCCACGTCGATGACGATAAGCTGCTCGACCTGATCGTTGTGAACGACTCTACTCCGAAACAGCTGTACATGAATAAAGGCGACGGTACATTCGAAGAAGTAGGATATCCGTCCGGCGTGGCGTTGAATGAAAACGGCCGCGAGCAGGCAGGCATGGGTTTGGCTGTTGGGGACTACGATAATGACGGCCGTGTTGATTTCCACATCACGAATTTCTCCGACGACTCAAATGTTCTCTACCACAACGACGGCGAAGCAAATTTCACTGATGTGACATTTCAGGCCGGCCTCGGTGAACCAACCATCCCGTTTCTCGGCTGGGGGACAAGCTTTGTCGACTTTGATAACAACGGCTGGTTGGATCTTTTCGTGGTGAACGGGCATGTCTATCCGGCCGTGGATGCGCATCAGTGGGGAACGAGCTGGGCTCAACAGCCTTTGCTCTTCCGTAATTTGCAGAACGGAAAATTCGAGCGGGTCGGCGCCGCGCCCGGCAGCGGACTTTCCATCGCTTTGCCTGGTCGAGGTTTGGCAATCGGCGATTTGGATGGCGACGGCCGACCCGATCTTGTAATCAACAACATCGACGCTAAACCGACAATCCTGCGAAACGTAGACGCCTCGCAAGGACACTGGGTTGATCTGCATCTGGTGGGCGACGTGTCAAAGAAGAGCCCGAAAGATGCGATTGGCAGCATTGCTTACTTAACCACCGGCAAATTGCGGCAAAGAATGGACGTCGTTAGCGGAGCGGTCTACTGTTCACAAAATGACCCGACCTTACATTTTGGCTTGGGCGCGGCAACGAAGATAGACAAGCTGGAGATCCAGTGGCCGAACGGTACGGCGGAAACATTCCGTATCCCAGCAGTAAATAAGACTTACACGATTGTTCAAGGCAAGTCCGGGGAGAAGTAAATCGGGCGCAGTGGTAATTTCTTCCGAGCTCGGAGTTCAACCTTGAGCTATTTTTTAGCTTTTGATCGGCCTGCCGTTTATACTATCCATCCGTCATTCCTACTCCGGCTCTGTCCGACTGGAACATAAGCCTTGCGACGAATCAACCTGAGAAAGGCACAGGCGGCCCGTTTAAACACGATCCGCGATATCAATCGACAGATTGTGTTGAACTATGTGCGCGAGCGTGAGCCCATTTCGCGCGCAGAGATCTCCCGAGAAACAGAACTTCAACGTTCAACCATCTCGGCGATCATCGAGGAGCTGACAATAGAAGGACTAGTTGAAGAAGTCGGCGAGGGCGAGTCGACAGGTGGTCGCAGGCCGACAATGTTGAAGCTACGCACGAAAGAAGCCATCGCCATCGGAGTTGCGATCACTCCGACACTGACCACAGTGGCAACCAGCGATTTGGCTGGACGGGTTATTTCTCAACAGGAGTTTCTTACTGACCCTGATCCCCGGAAGACTCTGGATGGAGTTACCACTCTTGTTCGTAAACAGTTTCAGCTAAACAGAGGCGTCGAAGGCGTAGGAGTAAGTCTGCCTGGTTTGGTAGATCCGGCGACCGGCACTGCCATTTACGTGCCCTACTTTCATTGGCGTGACATTCCCGTGGGCGAAATAATCGGCTCAGCTATCAGTCTTCCCGTGATCATCGATAACGATGCCAACGCAGTGGCCCTGGCCGAACTCTGGTTTGGACGACCCGAGGTGTCTGACGCTCGCGACTTTATTATGGTGCTAGTGGCTGAAGGTGTGGGAACGGGAATTATCTTCGACGGACAGGTCTATCGCGGCCAACGAGGCGCGGCAGGTGAGTTTGGTCACATGGTGATCGGAACTGAAGCTCCGGTCGCCTGCTCATGCGGAAATCATGATTGTTGGGAGGCTTTCTCCTCGGAACGAGCCGCACTTGCGCGGTATGCAAAATTGTCCGGAGCTGGGGAGATGTGGTCGTGTGGATTTCCGGAGTTGATTGATCGGGCACTGGGGGGCGAGGCCAACGCCAAGGCTGCTTTGGTAGAAACCGCTCAATTCCTCAGCATTGGAATATCCAATCTGGTAGTGGGTTTTAGTCCCGAGGCCGTTGTCGTCGGAGGTGACATAGCGCGCGCCTGGAGCCTCATAGAAGGTGCGCTAACTGAAAGAATTGAACGCACGGTTCGCCGCGGGCTTCCCTCCGCTCGAATCATGCCCTCTACTTTGGGTGATAATCCTGAGCTGAGAGGAGCTTTAAGCCTTGTTCTCGCGAGCAAGTTTGCCGCCGCGTTCGCTGCATAGTAAACACCCACCACTTTGGGAGTTCTCCCCCAAAAGCCCAGCGTTTTCGTAAATAGGGTCGCTCTCACTGCCTGATTGAAATGTTTGAGCAAAAAACTATTGACAGTTTCCGCAACCTGTATTAAATACTTCGTTCGGTTTGGCAACAAACTAAGCAACAAACTAAGAAGCTACTTCCTACAGTTCAGCCGGATTTCGTAATTAAGCGCGCCAAAGCATCGTTAGTGCGCCTTGGCCAGAAGCCTTCTGTAAAGCGAAACCACACTCTTTGCTCGGTCGGTAGGGCAGGGAGTGCACTCCTACCCTTTAACCGCATGCGAGGTTCAGACATGTCTATTACCCCGAACAGTCGGCACCCGTTGGTGAGCATTGGCGTTTTCGCGCTTCTCTTCTTCCTGCTTGTCATCTCGGTATCGGCCCAGACAAATAAAGGAACGATAAGCGGAACCGTGATCGATCAGGGAGGCGCGGTGGTTCAAAATGCGGTGGTCACAGTTACCAATATGGACACGGGCTCGGAACGCGCCGTGAATACTGGTGATGACGGGACCTACACTGTGCCGCTGGTGGAACCGGGAAAATACCGAGTCACCGTCGTGCCTCCTGCCGCGCTGAATTTGAAGACCGCCGTCCAGAACGACATCATCTTGCAGACGACACAAACACTGGTTGTCAACATATCGCTTGAGCCCGGAAGCGTAGGAGCTGAAGTAACCATCACAGCTGCGCCGAATCTCGTTGAAAGTGAAACGAGTGATCGCGGCAGTGTTGTTACTGGCCGCGAGGTGACGGAGTTGCCCCTGTCAGGCCGCAACTTTACACAACTCGCGACGCTTACACCCGGGGTGGCTCGCGCCTCTAACGCGGGCTTTGGCGGGTCTGGTCCTGATGCGCGACAATTTAACAACGGTGACCCGCGTGCCGGCAGCGGGGGGCCAGGAGCCTCCAACGCGCAGGGTGATACGCCGACCGCCCGCTTCGCACGTTCAGGCGCCGGGACGCTGACGGTCAACGGCCAGCGCCCGACGAACAACAATTTCTCGCTCGACGGAGTTGATAACAACGAGCCACAGTTTGGGACCATCGGCGTGTTCCCAAACCCGGATGCTATCGCGGAGTTCAAGGTGACGACCAGCGTCCCGCCCGCCGAGATCGGCCGTGCTAGCGGTGCGGTCATTAACACCACAACAAAATCCGGCACGAATGACTTTCACGGATCGCTCTACTACTACGGGCAAAACTCCGCGCTCAACGCTTTTCACCCCATGCTCAAACGTGACCGCGCAATCGCCATCTCCCGCGGCGATGCCTTCATTCCCGATAAGGCCGTCCAGCAAATCCACGAGTTCGGCGGCACGATCGGCGGCCCAATTTTCAAAAACAAGACCTTCTTCTTCTTCGACTACCTGGGACAGCGAAACAACATCCCGTTTCCTTTTACTTCGACAGTGCCGACGGCGCTGTCCCGCGACGGCAACTTCTCCGAGTTTGGGACCATCACGGACCCGCTGACCGGGTTACCCTTCCCCAACAATATCATCCCGTCGGCCCGGATCAGCCCAATTGCTCAGACGATCGCCAGGCTCTACCCGCTGCCGACGGCCAACATTTTCAATCCGGGGCAGAATAATGCTAACTATGCCTCGCAGCGACTGAACAGAGAGGTTATCGACAACTACGGGATAAAGATTGACCACCGATTCGGGGCCTCGAATTCTCTCACCGGGCGCTTCAACAACCAGGACCTAAAAAACGTACGCGAGAACTTCTTCCCGGCATCGATAACGGGGCCTCCGGGACTCCCGACTGCGGGCTTCGGCGCCGGTGAAGAGGTAGGTAATACGCGCCAGCTCGTCATCACCGATACACACACCTTCAGCCCGACCGTGCTGAACGAGTTCCGTTTCGGCCTCACAAAGATCAATATCGGAATCAACAACTGCGGCGTTCTCGGCGCGTGCGGCGTCAGCCCAACCTGGAGCAGCGATGTTGGCATCCCCAACTCCAACCTCGGCGGGGATGAAACATCGGGCGGCATCGGACTCGGCTACACCGGCACCGGCTTCGTCGAGTTCCTCGGCGATGGCGGACTCTTCCGTGCCAAGAGCACGAATCCCTACTTCGCTGACACACTAACAGTCATTAAAGGTAACCACGTCGTAAAAGCCGGAGGCGAGGCGCGCATTCGGTATCTCAACACGATCTGCGGCGGCTGCGCCGGGTTCGAAAAAGGGGCCATCGGCTTCGACAGCGGGGGCGGCGCCAGCTCTACTGGCAACGCCCAGGCCAACGCTTTACTGGACATCCCGAACTTCGCCCAGAGAAGTAAAACCTTGGGCGGGCCTTTCGACCTGCGCATGCAGGAGTTTGCTCTTTTTGTCCAGGACGATTGGAAGGTGAACGACCGGCTCACCCTGAACCTCGGCTTGCGCTACGACGTTTTGCCGGGGCCGACGGCTCCGACCGAAAAGGACGGACGCATCAGCTACTACTCTTCCGACCAGCGCCAGGTGATCGTCGCAAGTGATAGTAGCGACAGGATTGTTGACCTTGACAAGAACAACTTCGGTCCGCGTATCGGCTTCGCCTACTCTGTGAATAAAGAGAAGACTCTGGTGGTGCGCGGCGGTTACGGGTTGCTGTACACGCTCGACGGCGTGGATTACCCACCCGCCGTGCGCAATCCACCATTCACCAACATCTCGTTCAACAACTTCACGCTCGCCCAGGGTCCCCCACTCATTACGACAGGGATTGACCCGGCCAACGTGCCTGCTGGTACGAGCCTGTTCACCGTAGACCAGAAGCAGAAGAACGGGCTAACCCACCAGTTCCAGCTGAGCGCTCAATATCAGTTCGCAAGAGACTGGTCGCTTGATGTCGGGTACGTCGCCAACAGGTCCAGGAACCTGCTCGCTACCTTTCAGGAAGGTTCAGGGGGTCAGGGGATCGCACGTAACACAGCCGGTGATCTCATTAATAGTGTCCTGCTGTATTCGAATGCGGCGGATTCGTCATACGACGCATTACAGGCGCAGGTGCAGAAGCGCCTCTCGAACAATATCCAGGGGCAGGTTTCCTACACCTGGGGCCACACCATTGATAACAACACCGGCATCTTCAACGGCCTCGGTGACAGCAAGAACCAGGGCCGTCAAGGTCCCGTTAACCCGTTCGACCTCGACTTCGACAAGGGCAACTCGGTGCTCGACATCCGCCACCTGCTATCGGCCAGCGCGATCGTTGATCTACCCTTCGGCAAGGGGCAGCGGTATGTGGATGAAGGCGGTGCGGTCAATGCACTTGTCGGCGGGTGGCAAATGAATGCGATCGTGAGCGGGCGCTCCGGATTCCCATTCAGCGTGGTCTGTCAGTGTGGCCTGGTTCGGCCATCGCTCGTCGGTGACCCGTTCGCCAATCTTGCGACAGACCGTTTCCTCAACCCGGCGGCCTTCTCCACTAGCGTCGGCATCACTTCGGTTATCAACGCTGCCGGTCAGACGGTCAGTTTCGGCAGTCTCGGACGAAACTCGTTTAGAGGTCCAGCCATCTGGAATACGGACATGTCGTTCTTCAAGAACGCGTCGTTACCCTTTAACGAAAATACAAGGCTGCAGATCGGCATTGAGTTCTTTAACATCTTCAACCATACAAATCTCACGGTGCCCAACAACAACTCGAACGACCCGGGCAGTTTCGGGCGTTTTGACGGTGCTTACCCTGGGCGCGTGGTTCAGTATCGGTTTAAGTTTCTCTTCTAAGCGGTACGTTTCGCGGGCATCGAGACTTTTTCGCCCGAGCTAAAACTCAACCTGGCGCGCTAGAGCGTTTGGCTGGCGCTCCGGGTCTTACATGGGACGACCGGCGCTCGAGCGTGTGGTCGTCTTTTGCTAGAATCGCGCTCCGTTCTTCCTGAGCGTTTCCCCCTTCTTCGAATAATGATTCGTTTATTTCAGCTGATTCCTGTTTCTCTTATTTGTGCAGCGTTTGCGTTCGCTCAAGAGGCGGCACCAGGGGTTGCTGTTCCTCCGCGCTCACACGTCGAGCGCTTTAGCTCGCCGGAAACGCGCGCCGAACGGGTTGAAGCCGAGACAAACGCGAAGCTCGCCGTCAACCCGAACGACACGGAAGCGCTCAACCTGCGCGCTGCAGCAAGAGTGCGTTTTGGGCGCTACGCAGAGGCCAACGAAGACTTGCGCCGCGCGGTCTCGCTCAAACCAGCCAACTCTGAATATCAAGCCAACCTCGGTTACGTGCTGTGGAAGCTCGGACGGTCCGAGGAAGCCGTGAGCGCCGAGCGCGCGGCGCTTAAACTCGATGAGAAAAATATCATGGCCCATCATCAATTGGGCCGCTTCCTATTGCGCACTGGAGAGCCGAAACAGTTGGCCGAAGCCGCCACTCACCTGCGTCGCGCGCTAGAGTTGGATCCGCGACAGTACGATGCTCGTTTCGAGTTGATTGCGACCTATCGCGCGCTCGGAAGTACGGCAGAGGCATCAACCCAGTTGGATTTCTTGTGGGACGCCCGCCCGTCTGACCCGCGCGTATTCTACATGAGCGCCCTGCTCGCCTCCGACCGCGGCGACTTGCAAGCGGCGATAAAGGATTTCAAGTTGGCGTTGCACCGCGACCCGACGCTTCTGGGCGCGTGGCAGGACCTGGGTCTCGCTTACATCAAACTGACACGCTGGGCGGAGGCGGTCGAGACCTTCGCCGAGCTGGCCCGGCGCGATGTCGACGCCGTTGACGCAGCGTA
This sequence comes from Pyrinomonadaceae bacterium, assembly GCA_023717605.1. Taxonomy (GTDB): domain Bacteria; phylum Acidobacteriota; class Blastocatellia; order Pyrinomonadales; family Pyrinomonadaceae; genus PSRF01. Next base: position 4,029 of record JAMQPH010000092.1, on the reverse strand, counting down.
CCTCCATGCACTCGCACTCTTTAACGCCGGACGAGCGACGGATGCCGAGCGTGAGGTGCGACGCGCGTTGCGAATCAACGCGGGCGCAGCAGAGGCCCACACATTGCTCGGCGTCATCCTCGCCTCGCGCGGTAACGCGAGTGGCGAGGCGCTCGAGGCTCTTTCTCAAGCCGTTGCGCTCAACCCGAACAGTTTCGATGCACACTTCTATATGGGCCGGGTGCTATACGCGACGAAGGACTACACAGGTGCGGTCAAGGAATTGCGGTCCGCGGTTGATCTGAACTTGCGTCATGCAGAAGCGCGCTTCTTCCTCGGCACGGCGCTCGAAGCGGTGGGGGAGTCTGGGGCAGCGATGGCGGAATATCAAGAGTTGGTCAAGATTGACGCCGACTCCGCTATCGGTCAGGTGGGACTCGGCGCGCTGCTACTGAAACAGGGAAAAACTGAGGAAGCCATCAGTGCTCTCAAGCGTTCGACTTCTCTCGACCCGAAAAGCTTCGAGGCCCACTGGGCGCTGGGGCGGGCGTTCGCACTTACCGAACGTTTCTCCGAAGCCGTCGGAGTGCTGAAGACGGCGGTTTCTCTCGCGCCATATCGAGCAGACGCGCACTACCAGCTCGGTCTTGCCCTCCGACGGTTGGGCCGAGCTGAGGAGGCCACGCGCGAATTTGCTCTCGTAGACAAACTCAACACTGAATTTCGCACCAGCACAGCCCCAAAATAAGTCGGCGACAAGTAAAGGCCAAGAGTGAAGACAAACAATGTCCAATGTCCAATGTCCAATGTCCAATGTCAAAACGGTAGTCTTGACATTGGACATTGGACTTTGGACTTTGGACAGTGCTTCTTCTGCCTTCTTGTTTTTGCCTTTTGTTTTTCACTTTGCCTTTCGGTCGTCGCGCAGCGAACGAAACCGCGGCGTCCAGCCAGCGTAGTGCCGCGTGCGGTCGAAGCGGGCGGCACGAAATTGAGCGCTACGGCGCAAGCGGCCCTCGATGCTGCCCTTGCGGCTTTGCAGCAGAACAATCTGGAGGAGGCCGAACGGTCGGCGCGTGCGGCAATAGCCGCCGCCCCACAGTCTGGGCAGACGCATAATGTTCTCGGCGTCATCCTTGACCGCCAGGGCCGCAAGGATGAGTCTGTCGTGCAATTCAACACTGCCCTTGGTCGTGATCCGAACCTTGTCAGCGCGCGCAATAATCTTGGTCGGATTCTGGCCGAACGCGGCAAGACTAAAGAAGCCATTGCGGAGTTCGAGCGGGTCTTGAAGGTTGATCCGGCACACGTTCAGGCCCATTACAATCTCGGCGCGCTGTATGGCGAGGCAGCTGATTTCGTCAAAGCCGCCGAACATTTCGCGCGCGCTCGCGAATCCGCACCGGACGATCCGCAACTGGCACTGGCCTTCCTCAACGTTGCCTATCGTGCCAATCGCCAGGCGGAAACCGAATCAGCTGCCGACCTTGTCGAACGTAGCGCCGCTTCGGATGCCCGCGCGCTCTTCGCGCTCGCCACAGTGCTGGCCCAGAGCAAGCAGTATGAACGTGCCGCTCGCGTTTTCGCGCGAGTAAACGAACTGGTTCCACATACCTACGAGATTCTCTATAACCTGGGCGTCGCACTGTATAACCTGGACCGGAACGACGAGGCCGCGCGTTATCTGGCAGAGGCGGCAGATCTGAATCCGGCTCCGGCTGAAACGCACTTCCGGCTGGGCCTCATAGCCAGCGTTCGTAATGACTACACGAACGCCGTCGAAGAGTTCAAACACGCGGTGGAGCGTCGGCCGAAGGAAGCCAACTACCATTACATGCTGGGGCGCGAATACTTCCGCGCCGGCTTTCTGGATGGGGCGATCAACGAATTCACCCGCGCGATTGAGATTGAGCCGAAACATGCTGCCTACGTACTGGCACGCGCAGATGCAAATTACCGCAAGGGTGAAGGCGCGGCTGCGGCTGCCGATTTTGACTTGGCCGCAACGCTCGATCCGAATAATGAGAATATTGAATACTGGCAAGGCTATGCCCATCGTGTCGCGGGCAGTTTCGATTTGGCGCGCCAGTACCTCGAAAAATTTGTCGCCAAGCATCCGGATCACGTTGAGGCCCTGGCCAGCCTTGGTTTCGTTAACATCGAGACTGGCCGCTTTGAGGAAGCCGAAGCGCCGCTCAACCGCGGGCTCCGTCTTGATCCGAAGAACGTGCCGGTGCTCTATGACTACGCGCGGTTGGCCGTTAAGCGCCGAGACTACACGGAGGCCGTCACCCGCCTGCGACGTATTATTGACATCTATCCGGCGCACACGCAGGCACATTACCAGTTGTTCCTCGCTTACTCGCGGCTCAAGCAAACTGAAAAGGCGCAGATTGAATTAGCCGAGTTCAAGCGTCTCGAAGCTCTGGAGAAGCAGGTCAAGCAGGAGCGCATTCAGGATGAGAAGCTGCGCACACAGCAGATGCTGGGGCAGTCTCCCCAGTGAAGGATTAAAAGCTGGCGAAGATTGATTAAGGAAATGACGTTAGTGTTTAGATGAGGTTTTTCTTCAGGACATTTGTCATCTTCATGGCTTTGGTGAACGGTGGTCTGCTGCCGTTTGCGAGAGCTCAAGATCCCGTACTCGCCAAACCATTCGAACAGTGGAAGAAGGAAGACGCAAAGAGAATTCTCACTGATTCACCGTGGGCAATTATGCAGGAAGTGCGCATCAAGTATGCTGGAGAGTCTCGGCTGGTTGCCGGCGGCCCGCTACCAACTTCTGGAACCACGAACAGGACTGATCAAAACACCATAAGCTCCGCCGGCGCTGAGGCGCCGGTTGATTTCCAATTCACACTCCGGTTGCGATCCTCGATGCCGGTGCGACAGGCATTGGTGCGGCTGAAGCAGATCGAGGCTAGATACGACGAGTTCACCGACAAAGAGCGCGCAGCCTTCGACGCGAAGACGAAAGGACTCCTGGAATGTCCCGCCTGCGTCGAAAACTACGTACTGACTTTGAGTTCGAAGTCGGCGCAAAGCCCTGGGGCTGATGCCGTCTATTCTGTATTCAAAGGTGGGCGACTCGAGGACCTGAAGCGCTACATCTATATCGCCAATGAACGAGGAGATCGACGGTCGTTAATTCATTTTGTGCCTCCCAGGGTGCCGGGCGATGAAGCGACATTCTTTTTTCCAAGATTTGATGATAGCGGCGTGCCCCTGTTGACCTCTACAAATACGGAGCTCGTATTCAATGTTACGAACACTGAGATCAATATTGTCACCAATTTTAGGCTCGACGTCTCAAAGTTGGTGATGAACGGTAAGGTCGAGTTCTGATGATGAGGCGATCAAGGTCACAATGCGAACACTTGCAAGGTGATCACTTCGCACTCAAGTCGTTAGGCTCCGTGGTTTGTTTTTTCGTTGCCGCTGTTGCCGTTTGCGCTTTGCCACAGAGCGGGACTCCCTCCGTCACCAAGGTAGAACCGCCTTCCTGGTGGGCGAGGCACACTTTCAACCCGGTCCGGCTCCTGGTGCGTGGGAAGAATCTGCAAGGCGCTCGGGTTCGCGCGACCAGAACAGGGACAAGAGTCTCCAACGTTGTCGTTAACCAGCCCGGCAGTTACGTCTTCCTTGATGTCAATATCCACTCTTCGGCGCGACCGGGATCATATCCGTTGGTCGTGGAGACACCGCAGGGTGAAACAACAATTCCTTTTGCGATTGGAACAACCCTCGATCCACAGCGAAATTTCCTGGGAATCAGCAACGACGACGTAATTTACCTGATTATGCCTGACCGTTTCGCCGATGGTGATCAGTCGAATAATGCTCCACCTGGTGCTTCTGCTGCCGCCAACGACCGCCAGAACCCACGCGGCTATCACGGTGGCGACCTTCGCGGGATAATCAATAACCTGCCATACCTCAAAGAGCTCGGCGTGACTGCCCTCTGGCTAACTCCCTGGTACGACAACTGGAATGGAGTTAACACGTGCGAGAGACCCTGGTGTCCAAACACTTACTACCATGGCTACCACG
>JAMQPH010000076.1 GCA_023717605.1 Pyrinomonadaceae bacterium | reverse complement strand
TTGTCGGTGGGACACGAACCGACTCTCGCCTCTCTAACACGGAGGCTGAAAGGACGAGGCCAGCAAGCGAAGCGAGCGAGTCCGAAGATCTGTGTCAAACCGCAGGTTGTGTGGTCCCTGTTAACCCGACTTCGCGGATTCGCGTGGGTGAAAGCAGTTAAGTAGTTGAAAAATCAACATGCGAGATACCCAGGTCTGCACTACAGAGCCACAGCTGAGGTGACTTGGGTGGTGGTAATCTTTGGCGGTGGTTGCGCTGGGAGTTCGAGCTTGAGTTTGCCCAGCAGGAGTTGCAGTTCGGGCTCAGGGTGGGTGGTGCGGGTCAGGATGAGTTCGCGACCGTCGGTAGTAGGCAAGTGCACGTCGATCATCTGCATGGCAGCGAACTTCTCCAGGCTGCTACGTGCGGTGAGCCCCGGCGCCAGCGAACGCAGCCGCTCGGTCAGGGTGATGTGCAGACAATAGGCCAGAAACGAAACCAAGATGTGTGCCTCAATCCGTTTTTCGCTTTGATGAAAGATCGGCCGGATCGCCAGGTCGCCCTTGAGATTCTTAAACGCCTCTTCAACATTGACCAGTTGCAGGTACAAGCTCCAGAGCTTAGCAGGATCGGTCTCGGTCAGATTGGTGCGCAATAAGTAGCGCCCTTCTCTGCGCCGTTGGCGACGTAATTTCTCTCGATCGAGGCGGTAAGTAAAAGCGGCTTTGTCCTTGTCCACCTCGACTTGGACCAGGCGCCAAGCACTGGGGGATTTTTGTTTGGCTGCTCCCAATTTCATCAGCAGCTCTTCGCGCTTAAGCTTCATGGTCTTCAGCTGTTTGAGCCTTGCCCATAACCATTTCAATTGGCGCCGGCGCATCGAGCGCTCCTTGTGCACCCGATCGGCGCTTTGCGCCAGCACATAGAGTTCGTCTTGTTCGGCTAACAACTTGACCTCGACCCCAGGCCGCGCCTGATGCCAAGGCTTGTCCAGGAGTTGTTTCTCCAGGCGACTGAGCCGCCCCTTGGGCGTCCCTACCAGGTACTTAACCGGCGGATCGCTCTGGCGCATCTGTTCAAGCACTTTTTCAGTGGGGATGCCCCGATCCATCAACCAAATCCGTTCTGCTTTGCCGTACTGCGTCTCGATTTTGTCGAGAAACTCCTTGAGCGTGCTGTTGTCTTTGGTGTTGCCCGCCAAGACTTCATAGGCCAGCGGAAAGCCTTGCGGGGTGACGATCAGCGCGATGATCACCTGCACACAGTCGCGGCGCTTGTCTCGGCTGTAGCCAAAACGCCGCTTGTCATTGTCATCGTTGGGAGGATTGGACTCGAAATAGGTGCTGGTCAAATCATAGAGCAGCACCTCGAAACTCAGGTTGAATAAATCGCGCCAGCGCCCGATCAAATGATCGAACAACCCCTGTTTGTGTTCGAGCAACAGATCGTGACAGCCGTAGAGCTTGTGGGGGTCGGCCAGCGAACTATCGGCTGACAGTAAATCCCCCAGGGCGCTTTGCCCAAACCACTGCCGGTGTAGGCGCCACTCACTGCCCGGCGCGATTAGCCGATAGGCCACCAGCACCAACAGCACATCCTCCCAGCGCGTCCCTTTGCGACTCGTTGTCAGGCGCTCCCGCCAAAATCGATCCAGCTCTAACTCCCGCCACAACTTGACCACCAACCAGCACGATCCCCACTGCCGCGGCCGGCACAACCGCAGCTCGGACAAGCGCACCCGCACCATCGACTCATCGCAGATCTCCGCTTCACAGCGATCTTCAGGAAACAGCGCAAGAGTACTCGGCTTGTCTTTCCCCTCTTCGAGAACTTCGATCGATTTGCGCCACGCCAACTCCTGCGATGAATTGATCTCGCCCAAATACAAAACGTGGCGCTGCGCCACGCGTCCATCGGCCAGACGTTTGTTCTCCACGATACTGAAGTAGCGGTGTTGCTTGCCGTTTTTCTGGCGGGATGTCGAGCGCAAAAACATTGCGGCCATTATGCCGATTGTGAGAGGTTTGAAAAGGGACGAGTTTGCTCCACTACAGCACAATTCGCTGTTTTTCGATCGCCCAACCTGTGCTATTCCATGAACTTGCGTCCACCAAAACTTTTTTTCGGCTTGCGAATCCGCGAAGTCGGGTTAAGGCTTTACGGGTTTATGTCTTGACGTTGTCGCTGACGATGAATGTGTGCGAGACGATTTTTCGGCGGAAGGAAGCGGCACCTGGCGGGACA
>JAMQPH010000036.1 GCA_023717605.1 Pyrinomonadaceae bacterium | reverse complement strand
GTGCGTGACCCCTGAGCGTGGCCCCGAGAATGGCTAGCGAACAGCGGACGATCGATGGCTGGTAGATAGTCGCTCGGCAAGAGGATCGGCCCCTTGTGGAACGCCGCCGAACCAATCGTTGGACCGGAGCGGCGGTTGCGCGTTTTGCATCATCATTGGTCCGGCGCAGGTTGGATGAGTTCGCGCCGCCCGGTCAACTCAACCGTTAGATGCCTTGATTGTGATGACGCATGACTTTAGAGGAACTAGCTGACACGCTTCCCGATGGATTTCACGATGCTCAGATAAGCAGCGTCAGCATTGATTACATCAAACGCGAGGCGAAGCTCATTATCGATCTATCTGTGGGCGACCCATCCTCTGAAAAGGAAGAACTGCGTGACGCTTACAGAGAGGGAGAGTTGAAGTTATCCGGTCTTTTGTATTGGGTCATTGAGCCGCCGGATGCCAATTATCCGTATCGGGAATCCAAGCAGTTGTGGGTCGATGCTGGCGCCTTGGGATCTGCAAGTTTCAAGCCCTCCGTGAAGTTGCCTGAGCCATTGCCGGCGGGCGCGTTCGCGTCCTGGATCTTTGTCCAAGATTGGAATTCTTTCATGTTTATAGCCGCTATGGATGCGAGCCTCGTATGGAACGATTGAGTGTGATCCCACCGCGGCATCTAACAAAGGCATGCAGCGGACGCGCAATTAGCATGTCTCTCATGCAAGGCTTGTCGCTGGCGGCGGTTCGTGCGCGCCGCTGATGCCCAGCGTTAGGTGCTTCGTGGTTCAATGAGGAAGTTGATGAAGATCAAACGCGCATTCAAGAGCCCACTATCGAAACGAGCTAAGAAGGGCTTTCGCGGTTATCCCGTCGGCACCATTGCTTTCTATGGTCCTACTGCCCAGAAAGCCACCAAAGTGGCGGTGGGGATCGTGATGCGTGAAGGCTCCGAGCCGGAGATTCTAGAGCGATGGTACGGGACGGGGCAGGACCTGCGTTTCGACGAGGAGGTGGCTTACCAAATTAGTGCCTTTCTGCGTGGGCATCAGGTACTGTCAGTGTCTATGGTGGATCGGATAATTGGCTGTCCGCATGAGGAGGTGGTTGATTACCCCGAAGGCGAAGCCTGCCCGAGCTGTCCATATTGGAGCGGTCGAGACAGGTTCACCGGAGAGCTGATTCATTGATTTTCAAGCGCTTGATGTGAAAGGCAATCCGGGGAAACGCCGCACCTAACAAAGCCTTGCAGCTGACGGCGCGATAGCATGCTTCTCAAGTAATCTGGTTCCTTCAGCTTGGATGCTGATCGCGCGCCGCAGCTGAAGGCCAGCGTTGGGCGCCTGACCGAAGCGGCGCGGGATGCATTGAAGTGGAGGGCGCTCGATGTCCGCGTAGGGCTTCGAGACCAGCGAACCTTGTGGTACTAGTTTCCACGTCCGGGTGGAAGGCGTCTCTGGTCGGGCCAACGCTCAAGCATAGGCTCTTAGCTCAGCCAGCCAGTTTCGGGCCCGCCATTGCCAGATGACTATTGGGTCTACTTTCCACAAGTCCGGAGGACCTTAAATGGGGATTGACTCTACCAGGCTCGCGAGGATCGATTCGAACACAGCGACGCACATCGTGCATGACACCGGCTTCGAACCAGACAGGCTAAAGGATACATGCAGCCGAATCGTTAAATGGGCGAACGGGGAGCGAAAGGCTCCGCTCTGTGTCGTATTCGCCAACGTGGACGTACCCGGTGCTGCGGCCCTCCTCCACCGCTTCTGGAGAATGTTCGGGCCCGCCGACCTATATTGTTACTTGAGGTAGTAAATATCATCATCTTGCTGAGCCTGTGGGTATAGTTGATCATAAGGACAGAATAGATGGCCTATGAGCAGCGCCTAGCAACTCATTCAACCCGACCCCGCGATAGCATGCCTTCCACCGTCATCTGGTTTCTTTATGTTGAATGCATTATGCGCGGGGCGGGTTAATTCGGGCGTTGGGCGCCTCTAGTATGTACAGCTTTCTGACAATCCTCGTACAAACGAATTCGCCAGATCCGTGGCAACTTCGCGCGTGGCAAGTCGCGATTGTCACCGGCTTGATTGCCGCGATTGTAGCTCTCGTAACGGTATTGTCAGGTTAAACGCGTGAGGTGTCATTGGACTCTTCGTGCGGCATACTCCACGGATGCGCGCCTCTGTCTCTACCTACCATCGTCATCGCTTCCCCGCTGAGATCATCAGCCATTGCGTCTGGTTATATTATCGGTTCGCCCTGAGCTTCCGCGATGTTGAAGAAATGTTAGCGATGCGCGGCGTTTCGCTCAGCTATGAGACTGTCCGAGAATGGTGTCTTAAATTCGGCCAAGCTTACGCCAATGGCTTGCGTCGCAGGTGTCCACGACCCGGCGACCGATGGCATCTCGACGAAGTGTTCCTGAAAATAAACGGACAACTCCATTACCTGTGGCGTGCAGTAGATCAGGATGGTGACGTGCTGGATATTTTAGTTCAGAGCCACAGAGATAAGAAGGCTGCGAAGAAATTCTTTCGCAAGTTGTTAAAGGGTTTGCGGTATGTACCGCGCGTGATCGTCACCGACAAGCTGAGGAGCTACGGTGCTGCGAGAACTGAAATCATGCCGAGCGTCAAACACGTCCAACAGAAATACCAGAACAACCGAGCGGAGAATTCACATCAACCGACTAGGTTGCGGGAGAAGGTTATGCGCGGATTCAAGTCAGCGGGGCATGCTCAGCGTTTCCTCTCCGCCTTCGGAGTCATTACCTCACACTTCAGAGTCGGAAGACATCTGTGTAAAGCTAGCATTTACCGAGCGGTAATGAAATCAAGATTCGCCGCGTGGGAAGACGCGATTTGCGACGAGGCAACCGTCAACTAACAGACGGCGAGGGTGGATTCATTTTGCCGGCGTGGCTACTGGTTGTTGCTTCTTGAGTTAAGTTGACAATACCCTTAAAAGGGTTGCGATATGTCCCGCGTGTGGTTATCACAGACAAACTGAAGAGCTATAGTGCCGCGAAGGCTGAAGTGCTGCCCAGTGTCCAGCACTGCCATCAGAAGTATCAGAACAACCGGGTGGAGAATTCTCATCAGCCAACCAGGTTGCGGGAGCGATTGATGAGACGGTTCAAGTCATCCGGCCACGCTCAGCGTTTTCTCTCGGTCTTCGGAATCATTTCGTCACACTTCCGAGTCGGGAGACATCTGTATAGGGCTAGCGGTTACAAACAAGTGATGAAATCGAGATTCGCATTATGGGATGAGGCCACTTGCGTCTAGGCGATCGTTAATCAACCAGATGACGAAACGTGCATTCCTATCACCCACGTCGCTAATTCTATTCCTTGTTGAGTTAAGTTGACGATACCCTCAAGTGTTAGCTCTAAGTGTAGGGATCTAAACGCCGGATGAGATTTTCGCTATGGACAGCCCTTCGCCTGGTTAGTAGAAGCCCAGTTCTATTCAAGCTTCCCAAACCATCCGCGCCGCTCACTCCATTTAGCAAGTTCCAGAATGGGCGAGACCGTAAAGGCAGCGGCGATGATGATTAACCAGTCTCTGAGCGAGAGCCCGAACGTGCCGAAGGTTCTTTCCAGAAGAGGCACGTACAGTATCAAAGCAAGCATTACCAACTCCCAGACGATAGCCAAGTTGAGCCACTTGTTGGCAAAAGGATGGCGCAGCACAGAATGGCGATCGGAGCGGAAGTTGTAAGCCTTGAAGAACTGGATCAGCACAAGAGAAACGAATGTCATAGTCATCGCCTCTTGAACACCGCGGCCGGAGTTCAAAGCCCAAACGAAGAGGCTGAGGTTAACTATCGTGGACCAGAGACCTCCCACCAGCATTAGGATGACGACGGGCCGCGTGAAGATACCTGTGCTGGGGTCACGCGGTGGTCGCTGCATCAGATCGTCCTCGGGCGGATCAACAGCCAGAGCCAGAGCTGGGAGGCCGTCGGTAGCCAGGTTGACGTAGAGGATTTGCACCGCCGATAGCGGCAGTGGCAAACCCGCCAGCGTCGCACCCGCCATTAGACCAATCTCGCCGACGTTCGACGACAACAGATACATCAAATACTTTTTGATATTGCTGTAGATTCCCCGGCCTTCCTCGACGGCGGCGACGATTGAGGCGAAGTTGTCATCAGTAAGCGTCATGGCCGCCGCTTCTTTTGAAACGTCGGTGCCGGTGATGCCCATCGCGATTCCGATGTCTGCTTTCTTAAGCGCCGGAGCGTCATTCACTCCGTCACCCGTCATGGCGACGATCTGTCCTCGTTTTTGCAGGGCAGTGACGATGCGCAACTTGTGCGTAGGAGAAACGCGCGCACAGACTTCAATCGACTCCATCAAGCGCTCCAAGTCTGCGTCATCCATCGCCTCTAGTTCCGGACCAGCGCCGATCTGTCCGTTCTTGCTGATGCCCAATTCGGCTGCGACAGCCTTAGCCGTCAAAGGATGATCGCCTGTGATCATGATCACCTTGATTCCCGCTTGCTCGCATTCATGCACCGCAGCCCGCGCTTCCCGCCTCGGAGGATCAATCATCCCGACGAGTCCAAGGAGCGTCATCTCCTTGTCGGCGGCGTCCGGTGAAGTGTCGCGCTTACGGGCTACCGCCAGAACCCTGAGCGCCTCTCCGGCCATCATCCGCGCAACGTCCAGGACCTCTGCCCTGCGCATTTCGTCCATTGGCTTTTTGCCATTTGCGGTTAGCTCAAACTCGCACGCCTGCACGATCACTTCCGGAGCGCCCTTGGCGTAAGCTGTCAAGCCGTCGGGAGTTTCGTGCAGAGTAATCATGCGCTTGGTCTCTGCGCTGAAGGGAATTTCTGAGACTCGTAAAAATTGAGCATCAAGTTCCGTTTTGTCGAGACCAGCCTTGGCGGCCATCACCACAAGCGCGCCCTCGGTCGGGTCGCCCTTGATCTCCCACTTGTCACCCGTTTCGTTCCGTTCAAGGCGCGCATCGGACGAAAGAGCGGCAGCGCGCAGGAATACCGAGATCGGTTCACTTGGTTCGACTTCTGTTCCGTTTAGCGAAAACTTACCTTGCGGCTCGTAACCCCTGCCTGAAACTTGCAGCATCTGTCCAGCGACAAACAATCGACGCACCGTCATCTCATCACGTGTCAGCGTGCCCGTTTTGTCTGAGCAAATAACCGAGGTACTTCCCAGCGTCTCAACAGCCGGGAGTCGGCGCACAAGTGCATTACGCTTGACCATTCTCTTTACGCCGAGCGCAAGCGAGATGGTAACGACGGCCGGCAGCGCTTCGGGAACAACGGCGACCGCCAGGGCCACACCGAAGATGAGCATTTCGACAAACGGTTGGCCGCGAAACAAACCGAGCGCAACGATTACCAGAACCACGCCAAACGAGACGCGCGCCAGTGTCTTGCCAACTCGATCGAGATTTTGTTGCAAGGGCGTCTTTGCCGTATCGACGCTTTGAAGCAGTTCCGCGATCTTCCCAAACTCCGTCGCCATGCCGGTGGCAACAACGACTGCGCGTCCCCGCCCGTAGGTCACGACTGTACCGGCGTAGGCCAGATTTTTCCTGTCTCCTGTTGGCAGTCGCTCGTCTTCGAGCAGATTTGTGTGTTTTTGAATCGGAGCTGACTCGCCGGTCAGGGGAGCCTCCACTGTTTGCAGGTTCACGGCCTCTATCAAACGTGCATCAGCAGGTACCTTGTCTCCCGTTACCAGCACAATAAGATCGCCCGGGACGAGTTCGCGCGCATTGATTCGCTTTTCGCGTCCGTCACGAACGACAGTCGCAGTTGGTGCGGCCATTTCGCGCAAAGCCTCGATGGCGCGTTCCGCACGGTACTCCTGCACGAATCCGAGAATCACCGCAAATAGCACGATCACGGTGATGGCAATCGCCTCAACACCATGGCCCAGGAAAGCCGAGAGCGCCGTCGCACATAAGAGGATGACAATAAGTACATTCTTGAACTGCTCCAGAAGGATGGTCCAAGGCGAGATGCGAGCGGCCGCCTGAAGCTGGTTTGGGCCGTACTCACTCAGACGGCGTTCGGCTTCCACCACAGTCAAGCCGCGGGGACTGGACCTTAACGTCTCGAAAGTCTGGGAGACAGTCAGCGTGTGCCACTGCTGGGCCGACTGTGCGTCAACGTTTTTCTCAGGCAAGACATCAACCAACATTGGTTTAGGCCCCTCTCGAAACTTTTGTTTGGGCAGTCCCGCTCATAGCGCGCGAGACTTCAACGGAACATCGCGCTTTCTCAGCGACCGCCGATGAGACGCTACCGTGCAGCAGATGTTGAAAGCCGTGTACGTCTCTCGTCCCAACGAAGATAGAAGCGGCGCCCCACTCTTCCGCCTCCCTGATGAGAACGTGAGCCGGATCACCATCCTTACTGATCTCAGTTGTCGTCAGACCCGCCTGGCGCAATCTCTTAGCAGCGACATCGCGCGCCTCAGAACTCAACAGAGGATGCACCGTGATTAAGCGCGCTTCGGTGCCCTCCGGCCATTCGCGCGACACCACTGCATCCACGGCCGCTTCACAGTCCTGCGAGCCATTGAACCCAACCACGATTCGAACCGGTCCTTTCCGCTTTTCCTCCCAACACCGGGCCACGCGCACTGAGCACCGAGCGTCGTAAAGCACTCTCTGAGAGACACTACCTAAAATGAGACGACCGCCTACTAGAGAGTGCCCGTGCGATCAGACGACGATGAGGTCCGACTGATCACGGTCAGCTATCTCGAGTATGGCCCAGGCGGGCGAATCGCAGCGCACCTCGCTTCTTATATTCCAGCCTGGAAAGTCTGCCTTAACTCGCTTTGCACCTAGGTCCGCGAAAGCCTGTGCCTCATTGATAGCCCTTTCCGCGCGTTCTTTAGCGTGTCGCTCAACCTCGGGGATGCGAACCGCTGGCTCATCATCAGCTGGTAGTTCGTTGTCTGGCGGAGGCAGGATGATGTCAGCCACGGTCACAATTAGTGCGTCTACGGCCATCGGCAGTCCGGCGCATCCTAAATCTGTAAGAGCCGCATCGGAGCTTGTGCCGTCGTAAGCGATCAATACTTTCGAGACCTTTTTCATCCTCCACCTCCTTCTCGAGATCAGCAGACGGTAATACTGTCATGCAAAGTCACATCAACGTGACGTCGCTGCAAAGCGCTTGACCTGAATTCGAGCGTCTGACAAGCCCGAGACACACCGATGCTGGAAGTTTTCGGCGAAGGATTGAGGGCTGGAAGATGTTTAGATCGGACCGGGAGCGGGTCCATAACGAGGCGATACCGGCAGGGATCAAAACCCAGACTGTTGGGGACAGGAGAACCTCGCACGCCATCTAATCCTTTCGCACGTCAACGCAAGTCTTACTTGCCGCGATCGCGCGAAAAAGAAAATAGACCCTTTGCGCGCCGCGTGAGCCGCAAAAGGTCTTGGTCGTCGAGCTACTTTAGCTCTACCCGATGTACCGGATGCCCCTCTGTGGAACACCGTGTTGTCGGCTTCATCGGACCATTCTAAACAGGCAACCTACTCCCCTTTTGATTGACGTCATTCTACAACCGAGCAAATGAAACTTCAACCGGTGTGGTTTGAGAACATTTCGAACCCCTTCTGATATTCTCATTGTGTAAGACGCAACACTCTTGCGTGCCAACGGAGTTCAGCGCACTTACTAAAGGAGAGAAGGTGTGAGGATTCTAGTCACGTATGGTGTGTCTCATCGTCAGCATCGATTTTCTGGCCACAATTTGGCCACAGCAAAAAACTAAGGCCGCCAATGCTGGCGAGCTTAAATAGTTGTTGAGACTTGAGTTAAATGGTCGGGGCGAGAGGATTCGAACCTCCGACCTCACGGTCCCGAACCTTAATGCCGTCAAAAACCTAAGTTTTTGATTTTTCTGGGTTGCAGCCACCACTGAATTTCAGCCGTTTTTACAGATCTTTACATTTCTTACAGTTTCTTCTACCCCGAGTGTCGGATATTTCGGCCACAATTTGGCCACAAATATTTAGAGGCAGTATCTACCCAACTTTTTCTAAACGCTAAGTCAATTACTGGCGTCCAGCGCAGTCGGCTCCCTCCATCTTAGCAACGTATCGTTTACCATTATTTATGCAAACCTTGTGGCCGGAATATCTGACAATCGAGGTAGAAGAAACCGTAAAGAATAGGACGATATGTGCAGTGCTTGACCCATCTATTACACACAGCTCGGAAAGATTTGTCCAGAACATCGCCTACACAATATCGCCCTTATAATAAAGACACAGCGTGCGTGATCGCGGGTGCAGCTTTCGCCCGATTCGATACCGTACCAATGGCAGCCGAGCTCACGTTTCCCACCCGTGAAGACTTAAGCTTTCGTGACTCTGGGTTTGGAGCCTTAGGAATTTCGGCCGTTTCTTGCCATATCGTTCTAATCACTAAGGTCTCTTGCGTCCGGGCAGAGACCTCGACCAAAGGGGCCTTCTGTTGCTCATGGTATCTATCCGTCAAATGTGATCGAGTAATAACCTTGGCTTGAACAGCCCACCTGACGGAAGTGTCACTTTGCCGTCTGGATTCTAGAATCAAGTCTGGATCATGGACGCTGGGAGAACTCAACTCTCACAATACAATGTCTTTTTAAGACAATTCACACACACAAGATTAAGGCCCCACATTTGCATAAGGACTTCCACATTAAAATCTACGGCCAAAGTTGCAACACGGAGCTCTTTGGCAGCCCAGAAAGCTAACCAAAAGGTACAAGCCGAACCCAAGAATTACTTCCCGTCGACGGAATTTAGACTGACAGGGACAACCGGGTTAACGCCTCTTACCATCCTTAGTCTTACCATCCTTCGGCGGTCATCGATTTACTTCAGAAGGAGAACTGGTTTAACAATCGCAAGCGGATTCACAGTTAAACCGTGCTAAAGCGGGCCCCGACACCCGCCGGATCGCATACGGAGTTTTTGGGTTCTCCTTCGTCCTGCGTTTAGATTAAACGATCAAGCTTAGACTGAAAGGTCACTAATCAGATTTTCTAGAACTTCGTCTCGAGATCATCGCGCCAGAGCCCCAGTTCCATATCTGGTGAGAGTAGATCGAGACTGAGAGATTTGCCTTTAGCCCCTTTCCTCCTATGGCAGCTACGATCAGTGGACCCATTGAGATCCCCGGGAAATGTTTTGACCGGGCAACCTCCCCCGAAAGGGCCAAAAGCCATCCCGTCATCGTGGGCCAATCGCCCGCGATGACGAAGCTTTTTTCCATTATCCAGCGTGTGGCGCCCACTGATAGTTCCGTACTCATCACGGGTGCAACTGGCACCGGGAAAGAGCTGGTCGCTCGGGCCATCCATGATCAAAGCGCGCGTCGCAACTCCAGCTTTGTCGATATCAACTGCTCCGCCATTCCCGAAACGCTTATCGAAGCGGAACTGTTTGGTTATCAACGTGGCTCTTTCACCGGCGCGCTCGCCAATACTTGCGGCCTCTTTGAAAAAGCCTCCGGAGGCACAGTCTTTCTTGATGAGGTAGACGCGCTCAACCTCTCCGCGCAGGCTAAACTTTTGCGAGTCTTGCAGGAACGTACTGTGCGCAGAATCGGCGCCCGGACGAACTTGGCAATCGATGTACGCGTCATCTCAGCCACGAATTGCAACTTGGGCCAGGCTGTTGCGGAGGGCAGGTTCCGACCGGACCTCTACTATCGGCTTCGCGTGCTGCCCATCCAACTACCGGAACTATGCACGCGAGGTAATGATGTCAGCTTACTAATTGCTCACTTCCTCCGGCTTAAGGCTCAACGCGAAGGCATTGCTACGCGGCGCTTTACTGCTGAGGCGATGCGCGCACTAACCGAATACCCATGGCCGGGTAACGTGCGCGAACTCGAGAACGCGGTCGAGTATGCCGTCGCTATTGGAACTGGAGAAGAATTGGGACTTGATGATCTGCCCGTCGAACTTTCAGCGGGGATCACCAAGACCACCTCCAACGACCTGCGGCAAGTGCTTCAAGCTTACATGAGCGACAGCGTTCCCCTCGCGGAGATCGAAAAGCGCTACATCCTCTCGGTATTACAGCAATTCGGCGGCAATCAGGTACGAGCGGCCGCGGCCCTGGGAATAGATCGCAGCAAGCTCTACCGCCGTCTGAAGCAATATGGCGTGATGGCCGTAAAATTCATTCAAGAAGAAGACGCGGACGGATTGCAGCTCCGCACCTGGAACACTGGCGTGTCACCTTCTGTTTAATCCTTGCTTAGAGGACAGTTAAGTTCGTCAGGGTTGGCGGATTGGGGTTGGTCGAAAACGCTTGTTGAAGGCCGGAAGTCCTGCAGCGCTTTGAGCGTCGGCGGCTTTGAGTTTATCTACTGAGTGGAGAATTACCTTTTTCTCCTCAGGCAGCAAGCCTCCAACCTCTGTGTTATCGCTGACCTTGGCGGTCGATTTACTACTTGCGTAGAGGACTGCCTCATCGCCCTTTTTCAGCCCCCAGATCAGCCCGGCCGGAGGGCTGTAGGGGAAAACTATGGCCCCGGTGACTATGGCGGCGGCGACGACGGCGGCTCTGTGATTAGTGCCCTTCACGTGGCCCAGGAGCTCAATAGGAACCCGCGTGCCGTCAACCGCATCCACATCTTCCATTATCCAATCAATCGTTCCCGCACGGCCCCAGCTTTTGGCACGCTTTCTCTCGAGCACTCGGGCTCTGGCAATCGCTCCTCGGTTTATTGCCAGAACGCCATTGACGAAAACTCGACGCGACACCCGAAATGTCAGGCGGCTGCCTCTGTTAACATCTGCCGACGAGACGCGGGAGGCTATTTCAACCTCGATCACAGTTCCTGCCGGGATTTGGATCTTAACAGTTTGAGGCGCGGGCTTGGGAGACGAAACCGGGGCAGTGGCGGTGGGGCCGTACGGAGCGAGCGTCATTGCTAACAGCACGCTATCTGGGATACCACGCCTTTCCAAATCAAGCAGAACTTGCGGAAATATGTCGAACCGACACTCGGAAATCCATATCGTAACGATGATCTCATCTGGCTTGACGCCGTCTTTATGCATGCGGATGACGTCGCCATTCCGCAGCAACCGAACAGGCGTTAGAGGTCTCTCCGCTTGGGGCAAAGCCAACGAGCAACTCCCCAAAAGGAAAGCTGCCACTAGGAGCGAGTTTTTGCAGTTCATGGGGGCCTTCCAGAATCGCAAGCAAACTTTTAGGCCAGAACTTATCGCAAGAAATATGCCAAGCGAAAACAGGCTAGAACTCCCCGGAGACCCGAGATTGGACCGCACTAGTTGGGGTGATATGGGTGAGCGGATGAGCGACAACTGCTCGCTGGCGAGCACCTGCACAAGATCAACAATTAAGGATCGAGAAGCTTGTTGCAAGACACACTCTTAACGTAGTGCTTAAGCTCTGCCCGTTCATTCTTAGTCGCTTATGACACAAATTAAGCGAGACAAGATCGCTACCAGGTGCCTGGAGCAATTATTAGAAACGCAGCTTCACACGAAATAGGCGGTAAGATCCCGCTTGCTCGCCGGCATCGCGCTGGTACCAGCGATCAATTTGAGACAAGTCCGGTTCGCGCTCCATTCTGGTGACGACGTAAGTGAGCGGTTGCTTCCAGGCCCTCTCGCGGGAAAAGGAATCCACGTAAGCCTGGTAGGCCCGCACTTCTTCGTCAATCTCGTCTTGCCGGATAGGCCTAAAATCAAAACCTAGCATAGGCAGTATTCTCTCGTGTCCGAATATCACACTTGGCGCGTAGTAGTTCATAAGGGAATCGTCGCTCCGCTCATTTAAGAATTCTCGCAAGCGTTCTCCGTTCGCTTGGCAATAGTATAAATAGAGGTAAAGCAATTCTTTCCGCTGTTGTTGTGATGCACCCCCAAACTCGAAACCTCCCAAAGCCAGCAGCGTGCCTTGCAGAGCCCACGTGGGAAGTAATCCCATCACTTCAGCATGCGGAGAAAACACCAGCGTCGATGTCTTACCTTCATCGCGCAGGCTCGAGAGCGTACCGTCTTGCTTTGATAATTCTTTCAACCGCCGCAGCACAGGGACCATCTGATCGTTAGCGACCTCCGGCCCGGAGCGCGCCAGTGCCGGCAAACCTATTTCTATCGCGCCCCATAAAAAGCACAGCGCAGCAATCCATGCCAGAGCACGATTCGGAACAGCCTTCCAGAAAAGCTTTAACGTGATCATTAGGCTAACCAGCACGGCGTAGTTCGCAACGAAATTTTCAAAGTGGAACGGCTGCATTGATCGACCTGTTAGGACTTGTTGGTTAAAGACAACAAAGGGTAGCAACGCAAGAGATGCGGCAAAGACAACACGCGGCTCGCTCTGTTCAACCTTGCCGCGGTGAATCCAAATAATGAGTAACACAAGAATACACCCACCGAGCAATTCGGGCGTGCGAAACAAATCCGGTCGATGCGTCAAAAACATAGTTTGTGCGTCATCCAAACTCGCAGCACGATGCGAGACAAGATATGCGTAGGGCAACAGCGCGAGAATCGGTATTGATCCGGATATTGAGAATACTTCCAGGCTGCGGCGTCTCTCGGTCGCAGGCCTCAAGTAGATCCACAATAACGCCAGGCACAAAAGCCATGCGGCAGCGGCGGTCCACAGATAGAGATAAGAGAACACCAGCACGGCTAGAGTTAGCCCAGCAAGTATCGACTCGAGCCGAGCGCGGGATTTACTTTCTTGGGTAAGCGCCCGCCAGATTGATGTGCAGAAGACGAAGAACAGTGGAAAGACTGCTGCGGGTTGATATCTCCTGAGAAAAGGCAGAAAGAAGCTGCGGGGATGGTTCAAGAATACTCCGACAAGCCCTTCCCCTCCCGCGAGCGCCCCACAGCACAGCACAACAAGGACGCCGGCAGCTGCGTACCTGCGATCACCTGTCACCGAGGCCAGCAGCCAGAAGACTGAGAGACCGGCGAGTAATCCCGTTGCACCCGCCAGCACAATAAAGGCAGTTGAGGCTGTAACGCCGAATGCTCGCGCCAAAGTAGCAATCACGAAACCCGGTATGAATTGGATGGAAAAGGCTGTTTCCGGCAACGGTGCCTTCGAAATACTGTCTCGCCCTGAAAAAGGATCATTCCGACGGGGCCGTCCATCTATCAAAGCATTTAGATAACCTGAATAGAGATACTCATCTCCCTGAATGGTCGCATATGCTCCATTCCAATCCCTGCCGCGAAGGAACCAAAGTTGAATTTGAGGGGTAAGTGACAGCAGCACCATAGCCGTAGCAGCTAAAGCGCCCCACTTCACGGTGTCAGAGGAGAATATGTTCACAGCTTTTCAGTAGATTGCCGCGCGGGCAATTCATCGACTGAACGTTTACAATCATAGCTCACAGTCCTGATGATCCCGATACTACTTTCCAGTAGTAACATCCTCTCAATGGATGGTCTCACAGGCAACAATTCAGCTCGGGAAGCCTCGTTTCGACATGACGGAAGAAAGTCACGATACGTGCTCAAGGCCTTGGAACACCTCCAATTCATCAAAGGCCATGCCGATCAGTCTCTCCTTGTTAAGCCTTCAGCCATCGCAGGCCGGAGCGGGTTGTGTCACAGCTGCTCGCTAGCGAGCATTCCCTGGAGTCGATAAAGAGCAGTCTCCGGGAGCGGCTTTGCTAATATGCTATCAAGCCAACACAACCATAATCCCTAGTATCTTCAGTCTTTCCGGCCCTTCACTATCAGTAAAAAAGGAAGCGGATCCATGGCTTTGGCCTCAGCCGTTTGCAAACGGCACGACCGTTGCACCAACGAACGGGACCAGAAGTGTTGCCGTGATCCGCGGTGAGCGCTCTGGGGCTTACCGAGATGACGCCTGCACTTTTTGTGTAATCTTTTCCAGACAAGTGCGGGGGTCTGGGACAAATCCTAAACCCTTTCAGTAGACTGAAGGAGCATACTAATGAAAACGATTAAGAATTTCCTCAAGGGCGAAAGCGGTATGGAGACGCTGGAGTATGCAGTTATCGCCGGTCTGATCACCGTTGCGGCAGCGGTCATCTACGCCAGCGGCGGCACCTGGTCGCTCACCAACAGACTTCAAAACGGTGCGGATCAGAGTTAAGTTGCATCGCACGATAATCGGCTAGACTAAGGAGTGTGACGGGCGAGGACTGCCAATCAGCAGTTCACGCCCGTCAAGCTTTCTACGAATACTTCGTTTTTTACTTGTTAATGTTTCAAGCGCCTGCATTTGGGTGGATTGAGGCGATGAGTTGCACAATGCCACGGATAACGTGTGAAATGGACCACCGTCAAATAGCTCTGCAGGTAAACAGGTCTTGACTTCAAATCATAATTCTCAAGAGATTCAGCAGAGCCAACGCACAGCATGCGTCAGCCTACTCCTGCTGCTGCTTTGTTCGTCATTCTTCGCGCTTTACAACTCGAACACAGCCTACACTTCCGATGAGGTTTGGAGCGTCAAAACTTCCGGCTTGAATTACAGTTCAGCATTAGCGACGTTAAAAGCCGACATCCATCCTTTCTTTTACTATCAGATTCTTTTTGGATGGGTGCGAGTGTTTGGAACTGGTGAGCAAGCGGTCAGAAGCTTGTCAGGTCTGTTCTACATAATGAGCGTCTTCGCGGTATATGGCCTAGGGCGGGAGCTCTACAGAAGCAAGACGGGGTTACTTTGCGCAGCCATTTACCTTACGAGCCCTCTGGCGATTCTTTCGGCGCAGTTTGCTCGCATGTATTCGCTATTATCGTTGCTCTCAGTTTTATCCACATGGCTATACCTACAGTTCTCAATCAAACCTCGCGACTCCCGTCTGTACTTTGCCCTCTACATTCTAGTCAATATCCTCGGAACATTTACGCACATAGCATTCTTCTTCTTGCTCTTCGCCCAGATCGTTTGCCACCTTCTGTTCTACCGCCATGTACGCATGACGAGATTTGTCGTCGCCATGGGACTGTCTTTGATCCCCTACATGTTTTTGTGGGCCCCGGTTTTACTGGATCAGATCGCGCATTCCGGAGAAGGCCTGGCGTGGGTAAAGAGACCGAGTCTTTCTATGATGGGGGATTTATTTCTGCTCTACGGTGGGGCCTTCTGGCTCGTTCTTCCCGTGCTTCTATTCCTCTGGTGGAGAAGCGGTTTTGCATCCTGGCGCCAGTTCAGCAAGATACATCTCATCAGTCTTCCGCTCTGGTTGCTGGCGATAACCTTGTCGACTCCACTTCTTATTTCTATAGCTAAGCCAATCTTTAATTCCCGGCTCGCCATTGTGGGCCTGCCCCTCTTTGCGTTGACGATCGGCGCGCTTATAGGCAGGAGAACAAACTATCTTTTGCCGTCTGCTCTAGTAGTGTTCACTGTAGTTGCCATGATTGTCGTTCATCCGGCTTCAAGCAGTTGCGACAACAGGGCGATGGCGACGTATCTCAGCCAAACCGCCAATGACGGTGACGTGGTTATATTCACCAGTCTTACTCGCTTACCAATCGATTATTATCTGGAGCGCAGCTCTATTACTAAGAACCTTTTTGAAACAAGCTTTCCTGCCGAAACTGACGAGCATCCTGGCTACGAAGGACGCATTAGCGGTGCGGGTCGCAGAGCAACACTCGAGAGGGAGGCACAATCATTGATAGATAAGATTGTCGCGATGCAGACGCCAGAGCGCGTAAGACGAATCTTCTTCTTCCACGGCTTTCATCCGGAGATTGATACAATCGTTGAGCAGCCGCTTCGGGAGCGCTTTGACTTGCTGCGTGATCAGGGCGTGAAGTGTAGAGACGCTTCTCCTTACTTCAAGGAAGTGTCTGTCTACCGATGATGTTCGATAGGAAAAAGCAAGGCTGCAATCTACAGACTCTAAACGAGAGGATTTTGAAATGAATCTGCGGCATGAGTGCTAAGAAGGTTAGCACCGTCGCTGCCAGGGCACACCACTTAAACTGACTACGTAACAAGGCAAAGAGGGCATATGTTGTGGCTAATATTCGACTCGCCTAGCGTTATCTTCGGACAAAAATTACGGAGTATTTGTCCTCAAAAACGTTCTGCCAAGCCCCGTCCTGGCGGAGCAGGCTGGCAAGCGCTTCATCCGGCTTAACTAACACCGTGCGGATGCCGTGATTATCCAAAGGTTCACGCCACGCCGTCTTACCATCCTTTACCTGGAGAAACTCGTTTATCAGGCCGTCGCCATAGACATCGGCGCGACCATCAATGTAGACACGGTAACCCGGATAAAGCCTCCAGATTAAGTAGCCACCCCAAATGTAATCGTTATAAATCGGTTGAGGGGGTCTCTGGGCCACCATAAAATCAACGGCCGCAGCAGGAAACTCCCGCGCTTCTACGATCACCTGTTTTGCCACGGCTTGTTGGATGCTCAACGCAGCAACGGTTAGACCGAGTACCAATAATAAAAGAGTGAGTCCGATCTTTAGCGCCGGTCTAATACGCAGTTCAGGCTTCTCAGGCGTATTGAGCCGCCGACCCCAAGGGTGAGTGGTGATCAAATCCCACGAATGCTCAGCAAGTAGAGGGATTGCAACCAGAGCGAAGAATGGGGCATTTCGCGCCGACCGCAGTGTTGCCCACCCAGTTGCTGCAAGCAGCAGCAACTCTCCTGGACGTGGCCGCTTGTTTGACACGGCCAGAACAGAGAAAGTCGCAACGATCAATAGACCCAGGGCCTGAAACATCGGCTCGTGAAAGTCTGGTGATTTCCATTCGTTTATGTACTGCATCATCGCAGGGGAAGTTAGAGTTTCGAAAGGGTACGAGTAGATGCGTATGCCACTTGGGTTGAGGGAGACTGCCGCTCCGCAGATAATCAGCACCCAACAGAGCGGACGCGTGCGCCGCCAAACGTCAGCGAGGGAATCCTTACGCAGCAACAACCAATCCAACAAAAGACCGGCGATTGTGAGAAGGATTAAGACGAGGCCCAAAGCAAATCCGGCGTGCATGTTGACCCAAAGAATCATTAAAGGCGCGAGCCACCAAATCGAAGGCATCGCTTCGCGTCCAGAGTATCGATCCAGAAAACTGATAAAGATGCTGCCGAAAAGGAGGGAAAACATTTGCGGTCGCACGCCCCACGTAGGCATCGTGGCGGCGGCTCCCAGGAGCAGTGCAAATCCTGCAACATAGCGATGCACGCCACGTTTCCTGCACCGTTGATAGACTATCCAGAATGCAGCAGTAATAAGAAATGAAAAGATCGCAATCAATCCTCCGTAGCCCAGCGTACGAAAAACTGAATAGATAAATACTTCGGAAAGCCATTCATGCGTGACCCACTCGCTTCCGAAACGCAAGGTGGAGAAAATGTCTGTATATGGAATGCTCTTAGTCTCAACGATGTATTGCCCTGTTCTCAGGTGCCACCAGAAGTCTGGATCAGTGATAGGTTGCGCGGCGACGGAAAAGATGAGCAGCATCAGGACGAAAACGAGTAGCCCGCGACTGGAGGGGAGCACTTTCAACAGTCCTCGCTCTTCGTGCGCATGTGTTTCGGCCCCTGCTTCGTCTATCCGAGTAGAGGATTGAAATTCGGTGCCTACCCCATGTCAAAGCCCTTTCAAGGTTGGTGCGTGCACTTGCACTCAGCGCCATCTGAAAACGCTGAGGATGTTTGAAAAGTCGTCAGTCCACAAGGCTCGATGCTCATCTCCTATCAAGAAGCGCGCGTTTGCACTGCTCGATGGAACGGCCAAGTCAGATGGGCTGCGGGCCATTACTACCACCAGCGCCGGGTCTGCGCCTTCAATGTGCGTGAATCTTTTGTCCTCCAGGATTATGCAACTCAGGTTTCGGCTGCGCGCCACGACGGGGCTGAGGTCAAGATTTCGATTTGAGACCTGCTCACAGCTATTTATATGCGAAAGGAACTCTAATCACCAAACTTTTGATTCCCGTTGGGTCATTAAGATTCATAAGACACAACCTAGTCCCGTAGGGATGGAATGTTTATGGACCGTTACTCGAAGATATGGCCCAGCTCCGGAGGAGCGAAATGTTCTTACCGATGTGTGCGCGAGGGAGACATTTCGTTTTTAATCGCTCGCTCGCATCGCGGTTTTGTAAGCAATGTTCTGACGCAACTGCTCGCCTACGAGCAGTGCCCAACGCAGCCAACACTCCCGCGATTCTTTCCGCAGTCCAACCCGGTACCTCTCTGCGCCTACTTCTAAGTGAAGAACCGGTATGACTTGTCGGCACAAGACAGGGTGCCGCGGAGAGGTGAATGACGTTTCCCTCCCTCGTGGCACAACCGTTGCCCAAGAGAGAAGTCAGCACTAGAAATGTTGCCGTGATCGGCAGGGAGCGATCTCTCAGGTTTCCTGAGATGACGCCTGCACTTCTGGTGTGACCTTCCTGCCCAGACACACTGTGGAGGTCCGGGCCCGAACTAAACCCTTTCAGCAGAATTAAGGAGCAAACAAATGAAAACGATTAAGAATTTCCTGAATGATGAGAGCGGTATGGAAACCTTGGAGTACGCGGTCATCGCCGGTCTCATCGCAGTTGCGGCGGCGGTCATTTACGCCAGTGGCGGAACGTGGGCTACCACAATCCAACAAAGACTTCAAAACGCTGCAGCTCAGAGCTAGGCTAGGTCCGGACGTCCCGCAACAATTGCTTCGGGTTAAAAGAGTGACGGGCGAACGCTGCAGATCAGCTGCCTTGCCCGTCAACTCTGTCCATTTCGCTTTCCAGTTTGCCGTTAAGCCGACCCTGTATTTTTTAGGGAAGAAAACGCAAAGTGCTTGAACCTCAGAATATAGCCATCGCCATGCTGTTCATACCCATGGCAGCCATCATCACTTACATGGATGTGCGCTATCGGCGTATCCCCAACAAGCTTGTGCTGGTCGTTCTTGTAGGCGGCATCGCGCTTAACACCATCTTCGGCGGATCTCAGGGTCTTCTCGCAAGTCTGGGCGGATTCTTTCTCGCTTTCGGGTTGATGTTTTTCTTCCACGCCTTCGGCACGATGGGCGCAGGCGACGTCAAACTTTTTGCCGCCATTGGAGCGATTAACGGAATTTCCCTGGTACTGCCGACGCTGATGGTAGTAGCACTCACAGGCGGGCTGCTTGCCATCTGTAAGATGATCTACTCCCGTCGTGTAATCACAACAATGCTCGGCGTTTTCCATTTCTTCGTTGGCCTGCTGCCGGGCCAGAGAGTTCCGCGCTTCGAAGTACCGTCGGACCCCAACCATACGCTGCCTTATGCGGTGCCGATTTGTTTCGGCAGCCTCATTGCTTTTTTTCTGTTTCGCGCCTGAGGTGCCTCGGAAAGTTATGCAACTTACTTCGGTAATGGAGAAATTAAATTATGCGAAATAAACGTCTCATCATCGCGCTGACTGGCGCCGTTCTTTGCGGTCTGCTTGGTGTCACGCTGATAACCCGCTATCTCTCGAGCGTACAAGCTTTCGCTAAGGACCTCGGGATCGTGGTTGTCGCCAAGCAAGAGATCCCGCTCGGCGAGAAGATCACAGCCGAGCACCTGGCGCTCGCCCCAATTCCAAATGGCTCCGCTCCCGAGGGGATTTTCCGCTCGATTGATCAGGTCGTCGGCCGTGTTGCGATCACGACCATTGGCGTTCGCGAAACCATCACGACCCTCAAACTTGCACCGGAAGGAGTAGGCGCCGGACTTTCGGCCGTGATTCCGGAAGGCTACCGCGCGATGACTGTGAAGGTCGACGATGTTGTGGGAGTGTCCGGTTTTATAATGCCGGGCTCGTTTGTCGACGTAGTAGCCATCATCGTTCCAATCGCGCAGCAAGGCGTCGACGCAAAGGGCCCGATCTCCAAAATCGTGCTGCAAAACATCAAGGTGCTCGCCAGCGGGGCGAAGATCGACTCCCCCGAAGACCAGCGCCAACCATCGGACGTGAAGGCCGTGACACTTCAGGTGACGCCCGAGCAGGCAGAAAAGCTGGTACTCGCTACCAACGAGGGCAAGCTGCAACTCGTTATGCGCAATTACAGCGACCAGGAAGATACCCAAACCGGCGGTGCCAATAAAGCCTCTCTCCTGAACGGTGAGACTTTTGTTGCGCAGCCCCCACCGCCGACAGAAAAGGCCCCAGAGACTAAACCTGCGCAGCCCAGGCCCGCCAGGCGAGCCCACGTGGTCATGGCGCGCGAAAACAAACCGGCCGCGCAACCAGTCTCGCGCAACTCCGTAGAGTTGATTGAGGGCGCGAAAAGACGCGACGTCGAAATACCGTAGAAGCGGTATCGGACCTTGTGAGGACACGAGGAAACCGCCCCGTTTTGAAATGAAAAGTTACCAAATAGTAAGGAGCTAAGATGATTATGCAGCCCCGTTCCTCCATTCGCTACTTCGTCGTCGTCCTCGGAACAATCCTGCTTTGCGCCTTTCGGCTTCCCGCGCAAGACCAGAGCACGAACGCCTCCTTTTCACCTGGGACGAAAGAAGCAATTCCAGTCAACGTTTTGGTCGGCCAGTCGAGACTGATTAGCTTCGACCAACCCATTGAGAGGTTCTCGGTTTCTAACCCGGAGATCGCCGAGGCCGTCCTGGTCTCGTCGAATCAAGTGGTGGTTAATGGCAAAGCTTTTGGACAGATCAATTTCATTGCCTGGGAGAAGGGCACGGATCGTTTCCTCGTCTTTGACGTCTACGTCCGCACTAACCTCTCGCTGATCGATTCACAGATTCGCGCGCTCTTTCCGAAAGACGACATCCGCCTGAGCCAGGCCAACGGATCTGTGGTGATCTCAGGCAAGGTGAGCGACCCGAGGATAGCGGCACAGACGGATGCAGTGGTCCAGGCGGCGGGCTTCAAGACTGTGAACTTGCTGGCATCGCCGGTTAAAGACTTAGCCCAGGTGCAGCTTCAAGTCCGGGTCGCCGAAGTGAATCGCAGCCGCATGCGCGACCTCGGCTCCTCATATGTTTATCAGGGAAGCCCCGGCGTCGGAGGCTTCGTGAACGGTGGTGGGCCCGGGAACGTTTCCGACGTAGTTGGCGGAGTACTGGGTGGTACATTCAGTTCGCTTAATCTCCTTGTCTTAGGCGGCAACATGGCCACTATGATCCGCGCGCTGCAAACGCAAGGTGCCCTGCGCGCACTCGCCGAGCCCAATTTGATCGCTATGGATGGCCAGGCGGCAAGTTTTCTCGCGGGAGGTGAGTATCCTGTGCCGGTAGTTCAATCGGGAGGCAATGGGTTGGGTAGCACGGTAAGCATTATTTTCAAGGAGTACGGCGTGCGCCTTAACTTCAAACCCACGATTGTTGATGAAGATCACATCCGTCTCGAATTGGAGCCGGAAGTATCCACGCTCGACTTTGCCAATGGCGTTAAGTTTGACGGCTTTCTCATTCCGGGTTTGCGCGTTCGGCGCGCCAAGACGAGTGTCGAGTTGCGCGATGGCCAGAGCTTTGCGCTCGCTGGTCTGCTCGACAATAGTGAGAGTAAATCGCTTTCGAAAGTGCCGGGTCTCGGTGATATCCCGATTCTTGGAAATCTGTTCAAGTCAACACAGTTCCAGAAGAACGAGAGCGAGTTGATGTTTATCGTGACGGCCCAGCTGGTCAAGCCTGTAAATCGGGACGACCTGCCGCCGATCCCGAATGTTGAAAGCTTGAAGAAAGGTTCACTCCTGGGAACCGAGAAAAGCAGCGGACAAATAGACGGACCCACCGGATTTATCCCCCACTCCGGTGCAGCCCCGACCGGCCAGTCTGCGGATCCGAAGACGCTGGAGTCTCCTGCTCCAACGAAGGAAACGACTCCGGCCGTGGCTCCTGCTGCTGGTGCTGCTAAAGCTACGGAACAGAGCGTGTCCCTTGCACAGCCCCCTGCTGCGAAGGTGCAAGAAGCGAAGGCCACACCGAACCAGAAGTGAGCCGTTGCAGTGCGGTGTCTTGTTGCGACTTTGTTCGTACGTGACGAGTGGCGGCAACAAGACGCCGCACTGCTCCTAAGGTCTTTGCCGTGCCCGTTGAGTGGGCTCCTGGAAATTGGCTGGGCCAGGAAGGAATTTAGACGAGTGTGTGTAAGTTCTTTACAAAAAGATAGGAGAGGCGAACGCGGCTCCATCATTATTATGACGGCGATCTTTGCGCTTCTCCTCCTCCTGATGGTCGGACTGTGCATTGATGTTTCCCGCATCTACACGGTGCGCGCTGAACTGCAGAACGCGGCGGACGCGGCCGCCTTGGCTGCGGCTCGCGAGTTAAATGGGGGGACGGGAGGCATTGATGATGCGGTAGTGGCGGCCAATGCCCACCTCAACACCCAGGGACTTCGGGCAAAGACAGGGGTGGCCATCGCGAGTGTAGAATTCGCCGTCAACCTTACTGATAACCCCTACCTGAATGCCACAGCGGCTAAGGCGAACGCCGCCAACATTCGATTTGTCAAAGTCACGACCCAGCCAACTTCGACAAACATCCTCTTTGCATCCAGTGCGCTCGGAGTATCGAATGCCCAATCGAGGGAGGCTATCGCCGGGATGTCGGTAGGACTCAGCGGCATCTGCGACTTCTTTCCCGCGGCCGTCGCTCTGGCCGATCCCAGCCCTACCCCCGGCACTCTGATGACGCTTAGGTTTACACAAGGCACCGGAAACTCTGCAACATTAGCCGATAAAGATTACATCATCCTGGAGGTGCCTAACATCAACGGCAACGGCCAGGTTGAGACCGCACTGCTTGCCGCCGGCATACCCACTTTCTGCAAGAATCTTAACGACCCTATCAGTATGACGCCGAGTTCGAACCCGAACAATGGACCAAGAGCCTCGGGCGATGGGATGAATACGCGTTTCAATGTTTACGCAAACGGCTATGGGAACCAACTCCAACCCGCCACTTTCCCACCGGACAGCAACATAAATGAGACCATTACGGCCACTCAGTACTCTAATAAGTCGCCATTGACGGCGCCAAACCCGAACGGCCCCGGCAAGGATGAGCGCCGCTTACTCGTCGTCCCGATAATCGCCCCAGGTTTTTATCCGGGGCCCTCCACTGGAATTATCTCCGTTTGGGGGATCTTCTTTCTAAAAAGTAAAGTCCCAACGCCGAATGGACAGTGCAACCCCCCTTGCGGATCGATTCCAGTTGAATACGTTGGTAAGGCAAACGTCGCCGCCAATGGAAATCCGACATGCAGTTCAGGCCTGACTACTCCGGTTCTTTACAAGTGAGTTGATGAGATGAACGCATTAAATATGTTGGCACATCTAAAAAATAGGTTAAGAGCGATACTCGGGCGCGAAGACGGGGGTTCGATAATTGAACTGGCGATAGTATTTCCGATCCTGCTGATCCTGTTTGTTGGAACCGCCGAGTTGGGTCGCCTGTTCTACACATACACCACGCTGGCTAAGGCCACCAAGGTCGGGGCACGTTATCTTTCTACCTCAAGAAACTCTGTTAACGGTACCGCAACCCAAATTACCGACGCAAAGAACGAGGCACGGAATCTTGTGGTTTGCGGCATTAAGAATAGCTGCACGAACCAGCCGCCGATCGTCCCCGGACTGACAACGGCTAACGTTAAAATTTGCGACAATTTCTCGGTGCCCTGCGTGCCGGCGCTTGCTGGCGGACCGATTAAGTACTTCAAGGTAGAAATCACAAACTACACATATGCGCCGGGAGCCTGGAATCTGGCAACAATGACAGGACTGGCGACTTCAACTTTCTATTTTCCTCTGGTCCCGGGCACTGAGATCCGATACATGCCGTAACGCGGGCCAAGCCAAGGATTTTGGACCAATGAAGCGGGCTACAACTAACAAAGCGGAACGCGGCACGGCAACTGTGGAATTTGCTTTAACGGCGGCCTTCTTTCTGATGATGATTATGGCCATCGTCTCTGGCGGACACTTGTTCTTTACACACAACGCGATGGTCGAATCCACGCGGCGCGGCGCGCGCTACGCCGCCAACCAAGCTAAGCCGGCCACCCCGTGTAATGATCCGGCCACAGTGCCCGTTAAGAATATGGTCCTTTACGGCACGCCGACGGCTGGTACGACGCCTTTGGTCAACAACCTTACAGCTTCGAATGTAACGGTCTGCTATAGCCAGGACTACGGAGTGGCGCAAGGTACGGTCTCAGTGAAGATACAGAATTATAGCTATACCTTCGCGGTAGCGGCCACGCTAATTCAAATGCCCGCCTATCAGACGACGGTGGCGGGCGAGAGCGCGGGTCAAATACCTGGCGTCACCTGTCCGTAGAATCACCCGTAGATAAGAGATAAGAGCTAAGACGATGTGGGGTTTTACTCGCGGACAACAAAGGTAGTTGAGACTCTATCCATTTACAGCAATCGAATACAGCAAGGACTAAAGGGTCGATACGATGCAACCACTGACATTCATAACGCTGAGTAAGAACGGCGAATCTTCCGAAAAACTGCGGGACGCCCTGGTCGGCAGCGGACGCGCACACGTGCTTTCTGATTGTGGTAGTCCCGACCAAATGCTTGCCGATGTGGTGCGGCTGCGACCCTCGGCGGCAATCATCACAGTAGCAGCAGACAATTCGGAAAAAGAGTTTGCCCTGATTAAGCAGCTTGTGGCAGCAAGCCCCGACACCGCCATCATCACTGCCGCCCATGATCCTGCGCCGGCATTAATTCTGAGCAGCATGCGTTCCGGGGCGCGCGAGTTCCTGCAACTCCCGATTATTGCCGATGAATTTCATGCTGTCCTTGATCGCATCGCGGAACTGTCTGCGGCAGGGAAAAATACGTCACAGAAGAGTGGACGTGTTATCGCGGTGTTCTCCGGTAAGGGGGGCACGGGCGTGTCGTTCTTTGGTACCAACCTGGCAGCGGCGATGGGTGTTCCCACGCTGCTCATCGACCTCGACCTGCAAGCAGGAGATGCGGCTTCCTTTCTGGGACTCGATACGAAATATTCGCTTGCCGACTTCGTCAACAATCGCGCAAGGCTGGACGACTCGCTAATGACCAGCCTTGTTACGCCACACTCCGCGAACCTCGCAGTGCTGGCTGCGCCGCTCGAAGCTCACGAAGCGGAGGACATCAAGCCACAAGATGTGTCTGAGATCCTTCACCTTCTGCGCCAGAGGTACGAGCGCATAGTTCTCGACCTACCGCATACGTTTGATCCGGTAACGGTCGCCGCTCTCGATCTGGCAGATGACATCCTGTTGGTCTTGACGCTGGATATCCCCGGCATCCGTAGCACCAGGCGGGCGCTGAAAGTATTTGATCGTTTGGACTATCCGCGTCGCAAAGTCCACGTGGTCGTCAACCGCTGGACTAAAAGCATTGACGTCGAGTTGAAGAAGGTCGAGACCCACCTTGGCGAGCAGCTCATCGGCTTTGTGCCGAATGATTACAACAAGGTAATGAATTCAATTAATCTGGGTCAACCGCTTGTGCAGGCCGATCCGGCCTCAAAAGTAACCATCGAGATCAAACGCATCGCCGCGCTTGTCAGTGGTAGCAGCCAACCACCCTCCTCGCAGCCTCGCAAGAGGTTGCTGGGCGTGTTTGGTCGCCAAAACACGCCGTCTCCTGTGGATCTTTCGACAATACTTGAGGATATGGCATAGCGCGGGTGACCGCTTAGTTTTGCAAGAAGCTTTGGCAGCACAAATTTAGGGAAGTAACGAAGGAACATAAATGGCGCTTCGAGAAAGATACATTAAAGACCCAAACGGGAACGGCACATCACTTCCCGTCGAGGACGCAATCTACGGGAACCAAAGTTTTCAGGAGATGAAGGCGAGGCTTCATCGCGCGATCGTAACGAAACTTGACTTGGCCAAACTCAGCGCGCTTTCACCGGAGCGCGTTCAAGCTGAGGTGGCGCGGCTGGCAGAAGTCCTTCTGCTGGCTGAGAATGTGCCGCTTTCAACCCTGGAGCGCGACCGCCTGGTCAATGAAGTTCATCATGAGTTATTCGGTCTCGGGCCGCTGGAGCCGCTACTCGCCGACCATACAATCTCTGACATTCTGGTTAACTCATATTCGAGCATATACATTGAGCGACGAGGCAAGCTGGAAAAGACCACTATCAGTTTCAAGGATGATGAGCACCTGAGACGCGTGATTGAGCGAATTGTCTCGACCGTGGGGCGCCGCATCGATGAGGCGCAGCCGATGGTCGACGCCCGCCTCCCTGATGGCTCGCGCGTCAACGCCATAATCCCACCACTCGCCGTCGATGGACCAGTCCTTTCCATCCGCCGCTTCGGCGCGGAACCCTTGAAGATGTCCGCGCTCATTGAAAATGGAGCGCTTACTAAAGAAATCGCGCTGCTTTTCGAGATGTGCGTACGTGCCCGCCTGAACATCATCATCTCCGGTGGCACTGGCGCCGGCAAGACGACGCTATTGAACGCTCTCTCAGCCTATATCCCGGTTGACGAACGGATTGTGACAATTGAAGACTCTGCAGAGCTGCAAATGCAGCAGCCGCACGTCGTACGCCTGGAGACCAGGCCACCCAACATTGAAGGCAAGGGTGAAGTGACGCAGCGCGATTTAGTCCGCAACACGCTGCGTATGCGTCCTGACCGCATTGTGATCGGCGAGGTCCGGGGCAGCGAGGCGATCGACATGCTCCAAGCCATGAACACAGGCCACGACGGATCACTGACCACGATCCACGCTAACTCAACCAGGGACTCGCTCGGCCGTCTCGAGACGATGGTCCAGATGACGGGGATGAGACTCTCTGACCGTGCGATGCGGCAGCAGATAGCATCAGCAGTTAACTTAGTCATTCAGGTGGCCCGGCTTACCGACGGGACTCGCCGCATCGTTTCGATCTCTGAGATCACCGGCATGGAGGGCGAAACGATCACCATGCAGGAGATATTCCGTTTTGAGCGCACGGGCGTCGACGCCTCAGGTAAGGTCATCGGACGCTTCCGCACCACCGGAATTCGACCACGTTTCGCCGAACGACTTAAACAATACGGCATGCAGCTGCCGGCGTTCTTTTAGGAGGTACGCAAAAGATGCTGATTTCGACAATCATCTTTCTCTTCTTCTTGTTTCTTACCTATGCGCTTTTCCTGCTGGCCTCGCGCAAGGCAGACGCTCGCCAGGATCGCTTGCGGCAACGTGTTACTGAGGCCCTGGAAGGTTCATCCACCTCAACCGGTGAGATAGTAGAGATAGCTCGTGAAGACTCGATCGGTGGCAACCCTACGCTCAACCGGCTCTTGTCCTCACTCGACTTCGTGAAGAAGCTCGATCGGATGATTAGGCAGGCAGATGTGCATATCACAGTCAGCCGCCTGCTTGCCTTCAGCGGTGTGGCCGGCCTCATGGCCGCCCTGGCGGCGTACACCGTCCTGAACTCCGTAGCTGCTGTCATGTTATCTGTGCTCGCCGCTTCCCTGCCCATCCTGCACATTGCTCGGACGCACTCAAAGCGCCTGCGAGCCTTCAATGCGCAGTTACCGGATACGCTCGA
Organism: Pyrinomonadaceae bacterium; assembly: GCA_023717605.1. Classification (GTDB taxonomy): domain Bacteria; phylum Acidobacteriota; class Blastocatellia; order Pyrinomonadales; family Pyrinomonadaceae; genus PSRF01. Next base: position 15,814 of record JAMQPH010000036.1, on the reverse strand, counting down.
CCTGTTGAGCCGCTCGCTCGCCGTCGGGCATGCTTTCTCCGAGTCGCTGCACCAGGTCGCCTCCGAGATGCCGGACCCGATCGCGAAGGAGTTTCGTATTACTTTTGAGGAGCAGAAACTTGGCCTCTCGATCAAAATGGCACTGGATCGATTGAGCGAGCGCGTTCCCCTGCTAGACCTGCGCCTCTGCGTTACGGCAATGCACATTCAGCGTGAGACCGGAGGCAACCTTGGCGAAATTCTTGAGAGGGTTTCGCAGACCATTCGCGAGCGCTTCAGGATCATGGAAGACTTCCGCACCATGACCACTGCCTCCCGTGCGTCGGGTTGGATTCTCTGTGCCTTACCCTTTGCCCTCGTATTTGTGATGACAGTCATGAATCCTGACTACATGAGCGTCCTTGTGAGCGACCAGCGCGGCCACTATGTGCTTACCTTCGCCATCATTTGGCAGATCTTCGGCATGTTGTTGATAAGGAAATTTCTAAGCATCAAAGTTTGAGTGCAGTCTACAGAAGGACCAAACTCTCGCTATAGAGAAGGAATGAATCCATGTTGATCTTCATCGTCATCTTAACATTCGGTTGTATAGCTCTAGCAGTGATGAGCATTTACTTGCTACTAGCGCGGCCCGGCAGCCTGGTCACCGCCAGGCTTGAGAGCGCAGATCCTTCGCTGGCGCTGGTCGAAAATAGTCCCTTATCGGTTATGACCGCGCGCGCCGCCGAGCCCATCAACCGCATTGTGCCGATTTCCGCTGTTGAAGCAGCTAAACTGCAAAAGCAATTGCTTCATGCCGGTTACCCATCGCCTGACGCAGCAATGGCCTTCCGCGCCATCCAGTTACTCCTAATCGTGGCCATCCCGAGTCTCTTAATGACGGCGTGCTTCATCTACGATCGCCCACTCAACAGTTTTCTGCTATTGGGAGTGTTCGGGGCTGCGGTCGGCTTCTACGTACCGCGTTTAGTGCTACGTAGCAAAATCAATCATCGTAAGCAGCGTATCACCTGGGGCTTAGCGGATGCGCTGGATTTGATGGTGATTGCCGTGGAAGCGGGCCTGGGGCTTAACGCCGCGCTGATTCGTGTGGGTGAAGAGTTGAAGACTGTGCACCCGGATATGCATCACGAGCTCGAGCTGGTTAACCTGGAGATTCGCGTCGGCCGTAGCCGCGAAGAGGCACTGCGCAACCTGACTGAGAGAACCGGGGTTGATGACATTCGCAGCTTCGTGGCGTTGCTGATTCAAGCTGATCGTTACGGTTCTTCAATTGGCAAAGCTGTACGTGTATTTGCTGATTCCTTAAGAACCAAGCGCCGTCAGCGGGCCGAGCAAGCGTCAGCGAAAGCGGCGTTGAAGCTCCTCATTCCTCTGACGATATTTCTCTTTCCAGTGATTCTTGCGATGATTCTGGCGCCTTCGGCCCTGAATCTTCTTGATCTCTTTTCCAGGTAATTAATCCGCGGCCCGCGGTTAACCCCGGGCAGCCCGAGGGGATCCCTAATGCTGAAACGAACACTCATAGTTGTCTCTGTAACGATCGCGTTACTTCTTCCCATGCAGTTGCAACCCGTCTATGGCGATCTGGTGAGCGTGACAGAACTCGCGATTCTGGATGCTAAAGATGCTTCCGCCACTGAATCTAAATCTGAAGCGACTGGAAAGCGCGGCGGCAACAGCTTTGTTCGCGCGCTCAAAGCCCCCTTTAAAGCACTGGGGCGATTATTTGGCGGCGGAAACAGAAAAGAAAACAAATTGGAAAGGATTTCTGAAAAGGATATCGCCAACTTCGAGAGCACACCCGCTGATCCGATCAAAACCACCACCGCCCGCAAAGCGAAGTCACGGGAGAAAGTCTCAGACAACCTGATGAAGGTCGCTACTGATCATCTTGCTCACGGTAGATTGTTGCTTAATTCCGGAAGTCTCAACGAAGCCATCGGTGAACTGTCCGTGGCGGCTTCGACTGATCCCACCTCAGGCGAAGCGCATAATCTACTGGGTCTCGCATTTGAACAAAAGGGTCTACGCGAGCGCGCCTTGAAGTCTTTTGAAATTGCCGTCCGACTAAATCGTGACGAGCCCGAGTTCCTCAACAACCTCGGATATGTGCTCTTTAAAAACGGCGATTATGAGGGCGCTAGCAAGTATCTTAAGCGGGCGGCTCGGCGAGCACCTGGTAATGCACGCATCTGGAATAATCTTGGCTTGGCCCAATCTGAACGAGGACATTTTGACGACGCCTTCAAAAGCTTCACCCGCGCAGTTGGCGAGTTTAGAGGGCATCTCAACGTCGCGATGCGTTTGAAAGCCGTCGGGGAGACTAAAGATGCAATCAAACACATGGAAAAGGCCCATGCTCTAAGACCGAATTCAACTGAGGTTCTGGCTCGGCTGATACTCCTGTACGAGAGCGCCGGCAAAGAGAGCGAGGCTCAAAGCGCACGTAGCACTCTCGTGGCACTGCGCACTCTAGCCGAGGCGACCTCCAATTAATAAAAGCGGTTGCTAAAACCTTGGGCAATAGTGCATGCGATGAGACACCTCAGCATATTTACAAGAGAAGAAATTGAGAGTCTTGGGCCACCCATTCCCGAAGAGTTGGCGGATACTGGCGTGCATCAGGACGTGCTCCGCGATCTTGCTCTGAAGCATCTCGCCAGGCTGGTCGAACCAACATCAGCTACAGTTGCCGAAAAGCTTAATCTGCCTTGTGCTTTGACGGAGGAACTTCTCTATCAGCTCTACCGGGAGAAGCTGATTGAGATGCGTCTACAGAGCGCCGCTGGAACCAGCCGCTACGCGATGCTGGAACACGGATGGCAGCGCTTGGCGCAGATGCAAGCGCAGTGTGGCTATCTAGGACCGGCCCCGGTTTCTCTTGCTGATTACAGACACATGGTGGAGCTCCAGGCCAAACCGTCGCGGCCGGCGTCCATGCAGTCGGTACGTGCAGCTGTCAATGATATGGTCCTGCCTGAGTCTCTACTCGAGACGGTGGGTTGCGCAATCAATTCACGTTCCTCACTATTTCTGAGCGGACCTCCAGGCACTGGCAAGACAGCCTTAACTCAACGAATCAATCGCACCGTTTTCGGTTTCATTTGGATTCCTTATGCGCTGGAGGTTGACGGCGAGATCATTCGAATCTTCGATTCCCAATGCCACAAAAGTGCGCCGGAAGATTCAATGGCGGTCGAACACGATCGTCGCTGGGTGAGGATCGAAAGGCCCTTGATCACCGTCGGCGGAGATCTGATGCTAGAACACACCGCCCTCTCATGGTCTGATTCGGCGAGGTTTTACGAAGCTCCGTTCCAGGTAAAATCCAACGGCGGCACTCTCGTTATAGACGACCTGGGCCGGCAACGAATGGCGCCTCAGGATCTTATGAATCGGTGGATTCAACCCCTCGAAGAGCGAGTCGACATTTTAACCTTGCACAACGGCAAGAAGATTCAATTCCCTTTCGAACAACTGCTGGTGTTCTGCACTGGTTTTGAGGAACACGGTTTCGATGACGAGGCTTTCCTGCGTCGGATTGGATACCGCGTGCGTATCGAACAGCCTTCGCTGCCTGCCTATATGGAAATCTTTAAGCAAGCGGCAAATGAACGCGGGATAGACCTGGATTCGTCGAAGCTGAATCACCTGATAAAAAAATACTTACACGATCAACGGCCGATGAGGGCCAGTGAGCCTGGTGAACTGTTGAACCGGCTCCGAGATATCTGTCTGTTTCGAGGCTGTTCGCTACAGCTTACTAACGAATTGATAGATCTCGCGTGGAACAGCTACTTTGGCAAGGCGAATAGTTTCCACCCCGGCCAAAAATCATTGACCACAACTGCTCAACCGGGTCCAGTTGCGGTTTGACTAACTCCAGCGCTCCAGCGCTTTCCCGTTTTCGCATGCAGCAGTGACTACCAGAATGTCAAAGTGCTTTAAGTTATTGATCGTCGTCCTCGTTTGCTTGACTGGCGTTAACGGCCAGATCAACGACGCTTCAGCGCCCAAGCGATCGGCCGTCCCGGACCGTTCTCCTAAACCCCTAGACCGACTCGGCGTGCTGTACGCACAATCAGGAGACACACTGAGCACGATTGCACAGCGATACAAAATATCGGCCGAGGAGATCACACAACTGAATCGCCTTAAGGTGGGAGCCAAACTGCGAAAAGGCCAGCGACTCCTGGTTCCCGACGTTCAGGCCAACTCAAATGCTAATGCTAACAACGCTAGAGCTGGGGCGCAGGTTGTTGGCAAGCGAATCAAGTTAACTGACGGCAGATCCCTGATTGTCGACGAGGCCTGGAGACAGGGGACAGTGGTTTGGTACACGCGCGGCGGTGTGACTCAGAGTTTGGACGGTGTCGTGGAAAGCATTGAGTCCCTATTTGCCGCCGGGCGAGATCCGGAAGCTCGCGGATCAACTCCGGTTGTAGCGACGGAGACCAAAACAAGCCCCCTTGCGAGTCCGTCGGTATGGATCTACCTGGTTGGCGGCGCTCGTTTCAAGGTCGATGAAGTGAACGAAACTTCGGAGGGCACTTGGTATAATCGAGGAACCCTTTCGGTATTTCTTGAACGCGAGCGCATAGCTCGAATTGAGCGAGTAGAACCTGGTTCGCTCACGCCGGGCGCGAGAAACGGGGACTGGACTTCGGGCAACGCGAAGATTGATGAACTGATTAGAATCAACGGCGAACGTAATGGGGTTGACCCTTACCTGGTCTTCTGCGTAATCGAGCAAGAGTCGCACTTCCGGCAGCGTGCCGTGAGCCCGAAAGGAGCACGAGGTCTGATGCAACTGATGCCAGCGACCGCCAAACGATTGGGTGTTCGCGACTCTTTCGACCCGGCGCAAAATATCATGGGCGGGTCGCGCTATTTGAAGGAGCTGATGTACAAGTTTGGTGGGCGCGTGGATCTCGTACTGGCGAGTTATAACGCCGGCGAGGGCGCGGTGATGAAGTATGGCCGTAGTATTCCCCCTTATCGAGAAACCCGTGAATATGTGAAGCGGATTAGCAGGCGTTACGGGCTGGCAGGTCGGAACCCAGGTCAGGACGACGATTTGTTGGTTCCACGACGGTAGGAGAAAAACATGAAGGCTTTTTTCCCTTGTAATTTTGGGGCCATCTGTTTGGTGCTGGCCCTGGCGCCGGGTGCGCAGGCACAAGGAACTCAAAACGAAGCTCCACTCAACAACGCAGCGATAGTCAAACTTGCGCGAGCCGGTTTCAAAGAGAAGACGATCATATCCATCATCGCAGCGCGGGCGCCGCGATTTGATCTCTCTGCGGATCGGATGATTGAACTTAAGCGCAGCGGCGTCAGTGAAAAGGTGATCGTCGCGATGCTCGCTCGTCAGGAGGGAATGGAAATACTGGACGACTCTTGGGGCGACGATGTCGTGCTGGACAAAGACCCAAGTACAAAAGCGGGTAACTCGGGAACTTATAAGAGTCCTGAAGACGGTAGTACGAACATTTTCGGCTCGAGCGGCGGTCTGAGCAGCTCTACCAGGACCCGCGGCGGAAAGGGATCGGTCTCCGGGGAAACTGAGACCACCGGGAGCGCCACAGTGAGAATTATTCGACCTCCTGCTGAAGCCGGCGCGCCACTAAAACTGGACAAGACGCCATCACTTACGAATGACTCGATTATCGAATTAGTTGAGGCAGGATTCTCCGAAGGAACCATTGTTCGGCGAATTGAGCAATCTCCAGTGGAGTTTAATTTAGCGCCCGAGAAGCTCGCCGAGCTGCGCAAGCAGCGCGTCAGCGAAAAGATCCTGGCAGCGATGAAAGTCTCAACTGGTGAAGACTCCAATACTCGTAAGAGCCCACTCCCATCCGATGGCAAACCGAAAGAATAGGACAATCCGGACGCCAGGGCATTGGCTTCTTCCCTTGTCGTTGGCCGGAATGCTTTTGTTGGCGGGCGTTGTGTTTTGCACCGCGCCGTGGACGCCCAGTTCACTGGTCGCATCTGCACAAGCGGCGCAAGGAACGCAAGGGGCGGGACAAAAGCAAAAAACGCGTTCGGCTTCCCAACGCTCAAAGACGGCGCCGCCTAAGCCCATGCCTCCTCGCTCCGAGTATGATGCTCTGGGCGAGCCACCAGCACGCCTTCGACTAGCGACACCGAATCCGACACCGAAGGCCGAGCCGGAGATTAACCCAGGAGATATCATTTCCGTCGATACCACGGAAGTGATGTTGCCGGTTAGCGTCCGCGACGCAAACGGTCGATTTGCCAGTGAGCTAACGCGTCGGGATTTTCGCGTATTCGAAGATGGTAGCGAGCAGCCGCTGAGCGATCTGGCGTTAAGACAGGTTCCGGTAGATGTGGTGTTGATGGTGGACGCGTCGTCGTCGGTGGCGAGCATGCTTGACGACTTTCGGAAGGCCGTAGATGGTTTCGCTTCCCGGCTGGCGAAAGATGATCGCCTCAGCCTTATCAAATTCGACGACCGCGTTCAACTGCTCCAGGACTGGACGCAAAGTCGCTTTCAACTCCGCCGTGCGTTGGGTCGAATTGAGCCCGGAATGTTCACACGGTTTAACGACGCCTTAATGCTGGCCGCTAAGCAACAGTTTGGCTCCAGCAAATCGCGCCGCGCGGTAATCGTCTTATCTGATGGCATCGACAGCGGACGAGGAATCTCACTCGAGAGTGCTTTCAAAGCCCTGTTGGAGGCCCAGGTCGTCGTATATGTTGTGAGTAATACTGAAATCGCTCGCGCTACCAAGCTGGCGGAGCTCGACTCATTGCTCCAGGGATCAGACTCAACCGTGCGTTTTAACCAACTTCGAATCGACGACCTGCGCGAGGGATTGCGTGTGCTGGATCAGAGCGAACAGCGTCTGGCACAGCTTACGTCGGCGAGCGGGGGCCGGCTCTTCAAGCCTCAAAGTTTTCAAGCGCTGGAAGCCACGTATGCCGAGGTAGCCGAAGAGTTGCGCCATCAGTATGCTCTTTACTACACGCCGTTGAACAAAACTCGGGATGGAGGATTCCGGAGGGTTCGCGTCGAGACCACAAACTCCGCTTACCAAACTCAGACCAGGATTGGTTATTTCGCGCCTAAAACCTGACTGAGCTATTTCTTTGAGTTACACAACTTGAACTAACATTCGCTCAAAACGTTGGGACACTAGCGATTTCGTTGAATCCGAAAAGACTATGCAGTTATTGACGACATGTCTTGGCACCGCGCTTATCCTGGTGACCGCGTTCTCTTCCGCTGCAGGTCAAGCTCGCGAGAAAGTGAAAGAGCCGGAGCAAAAAACAAGTGCGACATCTCAAACGGGTGACATCGCTATTGAAACCAAAGACGCGTACAGACCCGATGTCGTGCCGGACAATCCTATGATCTGGGTCCATCTGATCGGGGGTCGGCGAATGCAGGTTGATGAGGTGATTGAACGCGCCGAAGGTATTTGGTACAAGCGCGGAAATATTTCGACATTCCTTGAACGAGCGAAGGTTGCACGCGTAGAACGCGTCTCAGCCACTAAACCGTTATCCGTTACCGATCAGCCACGCGGGTCGGGCACATGGCGAATCTCCGACGCAGCCAAAGTCGAGAGCTTCTTCCTCAACAGATTCGAACGAAGCTTGCCCCCGGGTGCTTTTGGCCAGTCAGACCTGCACACTCGCTGGGGACTCGATCATCGGAATGGGATGGACATTTCACTGCATCCCGATAGCCCGGAGGGTAGAGCTTTGATTAGCTTCTTGCGGACTGAAGGGATACCCTTTCTGGCGTTTCGAGGCCCAATCCCGCGTGTGGCTACCGGACCTCACATCCATGTCGGAAACCCCTCACCCAGATTCTCTGGCCGCAAGTAAAGTCATGACGATTTTCATGTTGCAGTTAATGAAATGAAATTCCTTGTCGTCACCCACGCCGAGGGTGGGAGATTCCTGGTTCAAATAGATTACTTTACCAGCGTACATTACCGCCCCGCTGTAAGGAGACGTAAAAGCCAGACTGGGATTAGATTTGGATGCGCGCCAGAACGAAGTGGTCCTTTTCGGTGACGAGGCTGAGCGGGCGTGGCAGGCCTTTAAGAAAATCGTAGCGGCAACAACGCAATGCGACGTCGGTTCCATCACGTTATTAGTTCGGTAACCCTAGTCTTGAAGTGTCCAAACCGTTAAAAAGGGCACCCGGGACGACGCGTCCCCGGCAGTCAAGGTTATGACGATGGCGGTGAAGGAAGAGGCCGCGGCCAGAGGAGCTAATGGCAATGATTTCAAGGATGGGCCGTCACAAAAGACTAAAGCCACCATCGCTGGCGGCTTTGTCTTTAACAATAATGGTCGGGGCGAGAGGATTCGAACCTCCGACCTCACCGTCCCGAATAGTACCCCCGCACTGCTACTGCTTGCTACTGCCTGCCACTAAGTAACACACAGCGTGTCGGTTATCTCGCATGGTCCATGGTCCATGGTTGCGCAGTGGTAATCCATGTAATTGAGTGGTTCTCAGTGCGCGTGTCGTGTCGTTTGGCACAAATCATGGCACACAAAAATAGACCAGCATCAGATTGCTCTTTTTATGTGTGTCACGTCGTGAAGGGGATTTCGGGTAGAGAGACCCAACAAACCTAGAATCTTGAGCAAGGGATGGAGAAGCGAAGGTTGACACCCGTTGTGACACGCCTTGGAATCAGTGTGACATTGGTGATTTGCTCAGTGATGAGCGACAGAGTAATTCAATCGCTCTGCTTAGAGCGGTGACGCAAGGGGGGAGAGGCGTTGCCGCTCTCTTACTCTAAACCAATGGTTTCGTTGGGTGGTTTTCAAAACCCCGGCGAATGGAGAAAAGGCTGATGAGGATGGTCATTGCGGCCCATGCACTTGTGGTGGGCGCACTAATTATCTCCAGCGTGCTTGCTGTGCGATTTGTCGGCGTTCTTCCGTCGTGGCTTGGGGTTTTGATGGGCCTCCTGTTGTACGCGCTCACCCTACTTCTGGCCAAAGCAGATAATGGCGACGAAGAAGCCCCTTGAGTCTATTATGCAGTTGCCGAAACATGAGTCGCAGATTCTAGTGGCTTGGCAATTCTAGACTCCGCGATGAGTCGGGCTACCTCCGCACTCAGGTGATCACTGTCTGTGGGCTTAACCAAGTATCCCTGAGCGCCCGATAAACGAGCAGCCTCCTTGTCGGTCTCGTAAGCGGCTGCTGAATAGAACAGGATGGGAGTTTTAGTATCAAACTTCCTCAGTTTCTGGGTAAGCTCAGTGCCGGAAAGACCAGGCATCCAATTGTCCACCAGATAGAGATCGAAGAATTGGACTTTTGCAAGATCGATCGCCTGATCGGTGCGTTCGGTGCATACCACATCAAAGCCATACTTCGTTAGTACGAGGTTAATCAGTTCCCGGGAGTCTGGGTCGTCCTCTGTGCAGAGAATACGACCTTTAGGGATTTGCATGTGAATACCTTTTTTCGGACTAGTGAACGTCTTCGTTCGGATGGTGGCCCTGGGAAAACGGCCCTAGCATCTCGGAGTGGCTAGAAGGTCAAGAATTTAGCATTTAGCGTCCAAGGTCGTCTGTGCGGTATCCCACATAGGGTCAACCGTCCAATTAGTTTTGTTGTTATGGCTCACAAGAGTAAGGTTAGCCATTCACGCCAGAGGGATAGTCATGCCCGACGAGGATGAGAGGCAGACCGCTCGGAACTTTATGACGACGACGAGGAGATCCTCGCGGAGTTTAAAAGTGCTGTGAGACGGAGGCGCAGTACCCGGGTCAGTATTCAGAAAGATTGAAGCGAGCCGCTGAGGCTGTTTTCGAGATGCTGAAGCGTAAAAACCGCGCAGTCCAGGCAAAGAAGAAATGACTGAGAACTGGTTGAGAGAGCGCAACTGCTCGCTGACACGCAGTTACTCACATCTAACCTCGCTGATGGCCCTTTGATTTTGCACTATTTGAGTCAGGACCATTAGTTGCATGTCTCCAGCATAGCCTTCGCCTACACTGTTTCCGACGGCGCTCGGTACAATGGGGCTAGAACTCTCAGGATAGATTGACAACTTCCTTGACCGCTCTAGTCCCACGAGCGTCCGGTCCTTAAACGCCAGCCCATTATCAATGATCTCACCAGAGGCGAGTCTACAATCCCCGCGACGTATGGGCGGCGTTATTCAGAGTGCCACCATGCCGCTGACTACGAGTCCGAAGTCATCGAACGCTACCTTCACACCGCACAAGAAGCAGCATCAGACTAGATGCATAGTCCAGTGCGGGAACTGCGAACCAAAGGCTGACAATATAGTGCTCCCGACCTTCATTGAGATACTCTAAATTAGCGCAATGCTTGATGATGATGTAATCCTGAACTCTCCGGTCGTTTATTCCGAAGAAGAAGTCCTGGCCGAGTTTCAGGAATGCTGTGAGGCGGAGGCCGAAGCGCCGGAGCATTACACTGAGAGCCTAAGGCTCGCTGCTAAGGATCTTTGCCAGCCGTTGGAGCGCAAAAGGTGCTCATAAATTTCAAAGGGATGGGCGCCACCATTTCCGGCAACGCCCTCTCGGTGGCGTGATTGTAGGTTTTAAGGGCATCAAGCGAGACGTCATTCCTTGCGAGCACGTCGGCGGCGCCCTACTTTCGCTGCGATGCCGGCTAACCCTGTGGCGAGCAGCAGCATCGTCGTCGGTTCGGGAACGGCGGCGGCCTGGATGTTATCTACTCCCAGCTCTGCTGTGATGGGCGGGATCGGAAATACTGGATTCGGAAACCCCGGATTTGGACTGTGGTAAATCCGAATCGCAGTCGCACCTGTCAACGCTGCGTTCACTGTTCCCAGACCGGGCGTCAAACTGTCGGCCCCGACGAGGAAGGACACAGAGGTCCAGCCACTCCCAGCGGCCAGAAACACCGGCGCGGTCGAGAAGGCGACATTGCTCGGCGGGCCGAACATGGGGTCCTCGAACACGAGCCGTAGGTACAGGTCCGTCGCGCCAAAGTTGTTCAGGTCCATACTAATGAGGTTAACACCTGCGGCGATGTAGTTTCCTGTCCACTGGGACTCGTTTAGCACGCTGAGCCTGCTGTTCGGTCCAGTCCCGCCCACAGCAGTGAGCAGCATGAAGTTACCGGTGGGGCCGCCGCTGACGACGGTGGCGGGCTGGGGCGGGACCATCGGGCCGCCGGTGAACCACCCTTGGCTCCCTCCCTCGAAAGTGTCAACTTGGAAAAGGACGGGGTCGGCGACGGCAGCAGACGGCAGCAGTAAACAACATACTGCCATCAGCGAAGTGATAAACAATCTCATGAAGTTCATCTGGGGCTCCTTTCAAGAGAAACGCTGTGCCGAACACAACAGCTAATGGAGTGAAGTGTGGTCGGGAGAGCTAGGTGCAGGCTCAGGGCCAGCCTAAGATTGATTTGAAGTGCGTGAATCTATGCGAACTCGGGGTGGATGTCAAGGTTATCAGCGTGCCGCCAGAGGGTGGTGTTATCAAAGCCGAAAAGCCGGCTTGGGGTCTATAGCAGGCTTCGCAGCCGTTCTTTCATCACAGCCTCTTTTGGAGTCTTTGCGCAGCCGTTGAGCCACTCGTGCATTTTTTTGACTGTAACCGCGTGAGTAATCGAACTGCGGATCTCAATCTCCAGTTTGTTCAGACCGACTGGTTCGCAATCGTGCTTTTTGAAAGCACAGACGCCTAGGACCGCAGCTTCGTACATGCTGGTCGCATTCACCTCGACCGAATGCCGCAAGCCTTCGGTGTCCAAATAGGAAACTATGCACGTCGCCATTGCGAGCGGCAGTCTAGCATAGTCCATTCATCGGTAAAACGATGTCTCATGGATGGGGGGTGTGTTCGGTGTTCATCACGAAAGTACACGCCACTGGAAACATCGATGATATTGCATATCGATTTAGACTCAAGGCAAAAACTTGTCACAGTGGCGCGAACGGCGAGAGCGTGGCCTTACAAACTCCTTCTTCGCAGCGAGCCTAAAGAAGACCCAATCCATTTGCATCATTTCCGTTTCAAAGGCAGATTCTCTCAGAACATTCTGCGGAAACAGGAAATCGGGTATCTGCTCAGCTTGCTGAACGCATATAGGTCAATCTTCATTCCAGTTTTCTTTGTGTAATATCGTCGAGGCTCGCTTGCCTTTCGATACACCCAGATCTGGTTACCGCCATCGGCAGTAAACCCCGCTGATAAAACTCCGGAACGTAATGATGGTTGTGGGGTTCAGACATTTCTGGGTTCTCTGGGTCCTGTATATAATCAAACCTCAACAATATATAATCAAACCTCAACAAACAGTTATTCTTAAGACTCCAAAGCGCCTTTTTGTAGTTTCCACTCCCGTATTTTTGCGGCTGCCTGCCGCCTCCCAGCCGAAAACGTAGAACTCCCGGCTAGTGGGTCTCTGCCATGGACCTGGGCCGCTCAACGACTTGTTAAACCACCCGTTTGGCACAATCCGCAGCACAAAAGCAAAAGGACCACCCGCCTGAGTGGTCCAGTTGTTCAGTTTCGCTAACAAATACTGGTCGGGGCGAGAGGATTCGAACCTCCGACCTCACGGTCCCGAACCTTAATGCCGTCACAAACGTAAGTTTCTGACTTTTCCGGGGTTGCAGCCACCACGTAATTTCTGCGGCTTTTGCATATCTTCACATTTCTTACCGTTTCTTCTACCTGATTTGACGGATGATCCGGCCACAATTTGGACACAACGGTGAGAGGTGATGCGGGCGAGCTCGCCAAGCCTCACCCTGATTGGCGACTGCTACATCTCAAGAGGCCCTCTGCCGAACACGTCAACTGCCATGGCCCGCGAGGTCATCCATCTAGGGGACTCTTCACACCTCTACCACCGCGGTTGAGCACATGTGTGTAAATCATCGTGGTCCGGATGTCCTTGTGACCTAACAACTCCTGAACGGTACGAATGTCATAGCCGTCTTCGAGCAGATGGGTGGCAAAGCTGTGACGCAGCGTATGACAACTAGCTGGCTTGTCAATTTGTGCCGCTCGCAGGGCACCCTTGACGGCCTTTTGCAAGACCCACTCTCCGAGGTGGTGTCGCCTGGGAATTCCTGAAACAGGATCCCGGCTTCGTGTCGCGGCGGGAAAGACGTATTGCCAGGCCCATTCACGATCCGCGCGGGGGTATTTTCGCGCCAGCGCAAAGGGCAAATGCACTCCACCAAAACCATCCGCAAGGTCTCGTAGATGGAGAGTTTTGACGGTGGCAAGTTGCGTCTTTAACGCCTCCGCTGCACTGGTGGGCAGCATTGTTAGGCGGTCCTTGTTACCCTTTGCGTCACGCACAGCGATTTGCTGATAACCGAAATCCAAATCTTTCACCCGCAAGCTCAGACATTCCCTGAGGCGAAGCCCGGCTCCATAAAGCAGACTCGTCGGCAGCCGGTTCTGTTGAGCCAATTGTGAAAGGAGGCGCCTGACTTCCTCCCGAGTAAGCACAAGCGGAATGTGCGCCGGCCGTTTTGCTCGGGCAACGTTCTCCAACCAGGGTTAGTCCTGTTGGAGCACATTTCGATAAAGAAACAGCAACCCGGCAAGCGCCTGATTTTTGAGTGGAGGCCGCCACTTCTCGTTTGACCGCCAGATGCGTAAGGAATTGACTGACTTCGGCTGGCCCCATTTCGGCCGGGTGCCGCTTGCTGTGAAATAGTATGTATTGTCTAATCCAGTAGAGGTAAGCCTCTTCGTTGCGATAACTATAGTGGCGTGCGCGGATGAGGTCTCGCACCTCTTCGAGCAACTTTGGCATGGTGAGGCTCCGGCGAAAAGTAAAATGAGGAAATACGGTTTCGTGCCGTACGATAGCACTACAAGGAATCGTGTTTCAACACGACAATGCGATATTTCCTAAGACAATCTTCGTCCCAGCGTGTTTATGTGACTGATAGACGTGTTGCAACACAACTGTCTCTTACGTAATAAGAAGTTCGGCGCGCTGCTGCGTGAGAGTGAAGAAAAGCTTAATGCAAGATCATAGTAGATTTGAATCGTGGAATCTTCACGACGCTACGCTGAAAACAATCAATGTTGATTGGCAGGCGAAGGTTTGTGTCATAACTGTTGATGCTTTACTCAATGTGGAGCGAGAGCCCGTAGATTGCGCTATCCGATGGGAGGGAGTTAGCTGCGTTGAGGTTCAGCACAACTCGCCGTGGGGTGAGTCGATCAGCGTGAATCAGCAGAGGCTAGAATCTGAAAATGTTTACGTGCTCGAGATGCAGTCAGGTGACGAGATCAAAATAAGAGCTGAAGGAGTGACACTTGAGTGGTAGACGCGCCGAACAACCTGTTGCACCTGACGCCTCGATAGCGTGTCTCTCAAGTAGGCCCCTGCGACGGTACTCGGATGCTTTCGCTCGGCGCAGGTGAACAGCGGCGTTAGCTGGCTTATCAATTTCTTTTCCGATAGAGGGATGCTCGAATGGGGAAGTCGCTCAGTGGAAAGGTAGCGTTGATCACCGGCGCGACTCGGCTGATAGGAATCGGTGCCGCGATCGCACAAGCCTTGGCGGGCGCGGGTGCTGACATCGGTCTCGGCTATTTTCGCGCCTACGACCGTCAGCAGCCTTGGGGGGTTAAGGACGCGGAACCCCAGGAGATCCTTGCACACCTCGGTACATTGGGGGTTCGAGCGGTCGGCTTTGAGGTAGACCTGTCACGCGCGGAAGGACCTCAGGAACTGTTTGCGTTAGTGCGAGAAGCGCTCGGCCCCATCCATATTCTGGTTAACAACGCCGCCTATTCCACGGCGGTACCCATCGAGCAACTCACGGCGGAGGCTTTGGATCACCACTACACGGTGAACCTGCGCGCCACAGCGCTCCTCTGTGCAGAGTTTGTGCGGCATTATCCGTCTGCCGGTTGCGGCCGCATCATCAATCTCACATCAGGGCAAGGCGTTGTGCCGATGCCCACCGAACTGGCCTATGCGGCGACGAAAGGAGCGGTCGAGGCGCTCACTGTCAGCCTGAGCGTGGCCGTGGCTGGGAAAGGCATCACTGTTAACGCCGTCGACCCCGGCGCGACCGATACGGGCTGGATTAACCGAGATCTGCGCGAGTCGCTGCTGGCCGAGGCGCCCACGGGCAGGCTCGGAATTCCCCGGGATGCCGCTCAGGTGGTTGCGTTCCTTGCCTCGGAGGAAGCCGGGTGGATTACGGGACAGGTCATCCGTTCTCGGGGCGCCAGCTAACAAAGCCTTGCAGCTGCCGGCGCGACAGCATGGTTCTCAAGTAACTTCTTTCCTTCAGCTTGAATGCTGATCGCGCGCCGCAGCTGAAGGCCATCGTTAGGCGGCACGGCCGGCTCGGCAGTGCCATCGTGCGTGTTTGGTGTTCGAAACCTTCGTGGCATGGCGAAAGGAGAACAAGATGCCAGACGTGGTTCCGTTCTTGACTTATGAGGACGGCATTGCCGCCCTAGAATGGCTGGCCGAAGTGTTTGGATTCACGGAGACAGCTCGCTTCACGTCTACCGATGGGAGGCTTTCTCACGGAGAAATGTCGATTGGGGATGGACTAATCATGTTGGCCAGTCCGTCGCCGGACTATGAAGGCCCCAAGCGACATCGCGGCAACTGCGAGATTGCCGCCTCATGGTCCGCTCTGCCATGGATCATTGATGGTGTTCTCGTCTATGTTGAGGACGTCGATGAGCACTATGCTCAGGCGAAGGCCGCAGGAGCCGTTATCTTATCTGAACCGGAAGATGGGCCGCCAGCGCGACGATATCGAGTTGAGGATCTAGAAGGACATCGATGGATGTTCATGGCACGA
>JAMQPH010000025.1 GCA_023717605.1 Pyrinomonadaceae bacterium | reverse complement strand
TCCACCGCCGAAGCGGTCTCCAACCGGTGCCTACAAGCGGGCTGGTCTGTTCTCTGTTGCACTTGTCGTCGCTCCAAAGTCTCAGATCCGAAGTCTCAAATCCTGCTTGGAACGCCCCGCCGTTAGCGGGCTCGCTGCCCTGTAGTGTTCGGACTTTCCTCTCCTGGCGTTAGTCCCAAATCCGAAAATCAAACGCGGGAAACGCCAGCAGCGACCGCCCGACCTGTTCTCATGCAAGGCTGACGAAGTATAGCAAACCTGTGTTCAACACGTATAGCACCCACAATGCCGATTTTTAACCGTGGTTCATGGGTTACACAGGTGATCTAAACAATGCCGGGCTACCAGGCGCCGGGGCTAACCAAAGTACTTGAACCCCACACGCAGGCTGTGGATAGAACCGGAGAGAGCCAGCGCCAGGGCTAACGAGGCAACAGTGTGAGAAAGGGCCAAAGCGAAAAGGTTCGGAGCACGCTGATAGGCACTTGCCCAGATCAGTCCGCCAAAAAATGTAAAGAGGCTGAGCTGAGGGTTTGGCAGATGCACCAAACCAAAGAGCAAGCCGACCACCAGGGTAGTCTTTAAACCCTGTCCCAGATCCATCTGGATCCGGCGATTGATAAACCCCTGGAGTGCATACTGTTGGAACAGCGCCCAAAAAGGTAAAAACAGGAACCGGGGTCTCAAAGCCCGCGGGGCGAACCCTGAGCCGCTCAACCACCACCCAACAAAAACGATTACGGCAATAGCGGCTAGAGTTGGCCAGAGTAGAATCCGGCATGTCACAAAAAAATTGTCCCAACGAAATCCGATTTCCCGAAGCGTCTCATTGCGATAGTAGTGTGAAAGGATCATGAATCCGACAACAAGCACGACGGGTATCGCGATTACTATTCTCCGTCCGCCAGCAAAGGGAAAGACAGCCCATTCAACCACGAGACATGAAGTAATCACCGCGGCCACTTCCCAGAGGGCCAGCCCAGACACTGTGATTCCTGGGGACAAACCCTCAGAATTCTGATTATCAGTCAATCTTCTTTACCTGATGGTCGCGCTGGTTTCACCGAGTGTTGACTCTAACGGTGCGAGTGTGCCGTTTTGAGAGACCACGAAGCGGATAGGATCACCAACCAGTTGCATCGTCTTTCGAGCACCCAGCCCGCTATCGTGTAGCGCATAAACACGGGCTTCATGTACCCCAGCTTGCAGGGAACTGATTGGGATTGTATATCCGTGCCACTCGTCTTCTGACCAGCCTGCCGCAACCACATCAGTGCGAGACTGGTTTGCCACGGCACGACCTGCGAACTGATCATCCACAAAGAGCTGAACTTCGACACGATGCCATGGCGCACGATTGTTAACAACCCAGCCCGCGATAGCGTGAGGCGTCGCCTCTCCCCACCCCTGAAAACGAGGAAAGGCATCTAGAAAGAAGACGACAGCGAGACTAACAACCAGCAGCGTTTCGAAAATCGATTTACCAATCAAAATATGAACCAGGCTCATCGGCGTTTTTATCATTGGCTCGTTTTGGTCTTTCCCGGATGTTCGGTCCTTTTTTTGAACTCGTGCCCTGTCAGAGTCACGGCGCATTATAAACGGATTACGCAACTACACGCGTAGCAAAAAGGGCGGCCTCGGTGGCCGCCCTTTTTGAAATTCAGGTCGTTCTTTTCAGTTAACTATTGTTCATCCATTTCAAGCCGATCGCCCTTTTGTAAAACCGGGTCTGGAGCTTTGCCGTTTTGAATGTTCCGCAAATTGTATTCGGTCTTGACCAGCCGGCCGTTGGCCGCCTGGCGTGAAACTTGAACCTTCGTACCTGCATTCTTCGTGGGGCCACCACTCGCAAGAATCGCTTGCGTTAGCGTCAATCCTGCGTGATACGGCTTCTGGCCTGGAGAAGCAACCTCTCCACCAGCAAAAAAGAACTCGGTGGGTCCAACCGGCATGGCCAGGACCTTGATCACGTCTCCGGGGATCACAAGTGTCGACGTGGCATTAGAGTCGGAGAGCTCGACCGTCAGCGGTTGTGCCCCGGTTCTAGTGATAGTCGCTCGCGCCGCTTCGGCTAGTGGTAGAGATTGCGAGATGACGACGTAGAGCGGAACCGCCTCCCGTCGTAACGGCTTGATGCCAGGAGCACTAACCAAACCTGTAACCGTGACGTTATGACTTGCATAATCGCGCACCGCAACTATGACGTCCGGCTTTTCGAATATCTTTATCTCCTGGCGCAAGAGTGCGGCAACCTCCGCAGCCGTCAACCCGGCAACCGGAATTGGATTGCTTATTAATGGATAATCGAGCATGCCTCCCGAAAGCACCGTGAATAGACTGGATCTATTTAGAGGAGTCTGGGGCAACTGCACGTCCAGAACATCTCCAATTCCCACAAGATAAATCTCAGTTGGGCTTGCAGGCACGGTGGTAATAGTGACAGCAGGTGCATTATCACTGACTTCATTTCGCGCTAACACCCGCACCAGGCCCGCCGGCTCGAGTGCAGGAGCGCCTGCACTAATGGAGTTCGGATGGTTGTTTGCGGTCACCCCGGACATTGCTTGTCCGGCAGCTGAAACACTCAGGGTTCCAATCAACAAAAAGGCAGTGGAGATAGTCTTTTTCATCGTGTCGGTTCTCTCAGCTTTCCTGTTCAGTCGCCAATACCCCAGGGCTTGGCTCGAAACTTTGTGCTGTTAGTGATAAACAGTGAAACCCCAGGATCTCCCAAAGTGCTGGCCAGAAATAGGAGATTGCTGGAGAAATTGGGCGACTTTTGGTAGAGCCCGGATGTGCAGATTTCTGGCGCGGGCTCGAGGAGGGGGCAGGTTCACTTCTCTTCCCGGGGTCTTGGCAGGCTCTCGAGCGGAAAAATCTCAGCCCAACGGACTTGAAAACGTTCTCGCACAAGTTGTTCGACTTCGTCGGCGGTCGCACACTCAAGGCACTCGGCGACAATCCCCTTAGCGTCTCTGGAGTCTATACCAGCAAGCGAGCGGCGCACTCGGGGGATGGAAGCCGGTGTCATACTTAAGTCGACCGCTCCCAACCCTACAAGCAAAGCGGCGTAGGCTGGAGTGGACGCCATCTCTCCGCAAACGATCGCCGGGATACCTGCCTGCTTCGCCGCATTCAAGGTTTGGTAGATGCTGCTTAATACGGATGGGTGCAGGGTCCGAAACCAACGGGCAACGTGATCGCTACTACGATCAACGGCAAGCGTGTATTGCACAAGGTCGTTTGTGCCCAGTTCGAAAAAATCCACGTTGGCCGCAATTTTATCAGCAGTCAAAACAGCCGAAGGAACCTCGATCATTGCCCCGATGCCAACGTGGCCATGCCGCAGACCCTGGTTTTCAAGCCTGGACCTTTCTTCCTCAATCATCGCTTTGGCGTTCCTAACATCGCCCACGTCCGCCACCATTGGCAACACAATGTCGACACGTCCCTCCGCAGCCGCCCGCAGGATTGCACGCACTTGAGTGCGCATGATCTCTTTGTGGAACAATCCGAAACGTATCGCACGCAGACCTAGCGCGGGGTTTCGTTCCGGCTCGGCCATAAGATCACTCGCATTCTCGCCACCGAGATCAAAGAGACGGATAATCGCTCCGTCATCACCTGCAAGTTTGGCAATCTCGGCATACGCAGCGTACTGATCATCCTCCGAAACCATGATCCCCCCGCGGGAAAGCAAGAACTCCGATCGATACAATCCGATTCCCCGCGCACCGTATCTGCGCACCCCGGCAAATTCGGCAGGCACTTCCACATTAGCGCGCATCCGAATCTCCAGGCCATCCAAGGTTCGCAGTGGACCATCTTCGGCCCGTGGCGTCTCGACTAAACGATTTGTGGCGCGTTTACCAACTTCCGATAGATATCGTTCAACGGTTGTTGGTGAGGGATGAAGAATCACTTCCCCACCCAGTGAATCTACAATGATCTGATCCCCCGTGCGGGCGCGTCGGAAGAAGTCTCGCAGACCCACGACAGCCGGGATGGCAAGGCCTCGTGCAATTATGGCGGTGTGGGAAGTCCATCCCCCGGTGTCCGTTGCAATTGCCCGGGCGTGGTCAAAGTCCATCTCGGCCACCGCCGAAGGAAGCAAATCTTGCGACACAATCACGGCGTCGTTTGAGAGCTTGCGCCGCGGCGTGCGTTCGCCGGTCAACGCCACGAGCAAACGCTGGACAACATCTTCAATGTCAGACTCGCGTTCGCGCAGATAGTTGTCTTCAATCTCCGAATACATAGTAATTAGGTGATCGCCCACCACTCTTACAGCCCACTCAGCGTTGGCATGTTCCTGAGATATATGTCTCTCAACGTCGCCGAGTAGTTTTTCATCTTCAAGCACCAGCAGGTGAGCGTCAAAAACGTAGGCATGATCCTGGCCCAGATCCTTTGCGGCCCGTTCTCTAACTGCTGTCAATTGGCGCCGGGCCAGACGCAGAGCGGCGCGGAAACGCCGCAATTCACGATCTATTTCCGATGCGTCAAGGCGGGAGCGATATACGTATTTTGTGCCGTTGTGCATTCGTAGCACTCGGCCTATAGCAATCCCCTCAGAAACTCCCAGACCCTTCCAACGAATCTCGGGACGATCAGTCGGCGCCGGCCGCGCGACCGAAGCCTCTCCGAACCCGCCCGAGAACACCCGGCCCAACTCATCCAGGGCTTCGTCTTCGTCGGGGCCTTCCGCGATGGCGCGCAACTCGGTGCCGCAAGTGGCCGCCAGCATCAGCACGCTCAGAATTGACTTTGCATCGGCGCTGCGGCCCCCCTCCTTACGTTCAAGCCGCAGGCTACTTTCAAAACCACTGGCCACCCTCACCAGCTTTGCCGCTGCTCTGGCGTGCAGACCGAGCTGACCGGTTACGGTGAACGTGCGTTCGACCATTTAGTCCTTTCCGCTCTTCTGAGGGGTGAGAAGGTCCCCTGCCACATAAATGCCCTGGCGTCCGAGATCGCAGACGCGCCGCGCAATCTCGTTTAACGATCCTTGTCCCGGGCTTCCAAGCTTGATAACCATCGGCAGGTTTATCCCGGTGATTACTTCCACTTTGCCATCTTCAAGGAACATCGAAGCGATGTTCGTCGGCGTGCCGCCAAACATGTCGGTCATCAACAACACACCGGCACCCTCTGACACCCTGGTTATCGCGCGCTGCACTTCATCGCGCGCGGCGTCCACGTCGTCATGCCAGCCAATGGACACAGCGGTGATATGGGAGATAGGGCCAATAATCATTTCCGCCGCCGCCAGTAGTTCACCTGCCAGGTGGCCGTGAGTAACAATCACGCCCGCAACTTTTCGTTGATCCTCCCGGACTGCACCTTGATCCGGATTGCTGCTCATCTCAGTCTCTCCTCGTCATTTTGGCCCAACCAAGCTTGGGACCCTCGCGCGAAACTTTGTTTTCAGCCGCTGCGGCTAGCCAGTTTAACGTCGCGATGGACGGCATTAGCATCGAAACCCGCTCGCCTCAGTCTCGCCGCGAGTTCGGTGGCAATCATCACCGAACGGTGACGTCCACCTGTGCACCCGATTCCAACAGTCACATATGACTTTCCTTCACGCTTATAGAGCGGCAACAGGTAATCAAGCAACTCACTGAAGCGACGCAGAGTTTCCTCGACCTCTGGTTGCGATCGCAAATACTTGACCACACGACGATCGTGACCGGATAGACGCTTCAGCTCCGGCACAAAGTGAGGATTAGGCAGGTGTCGGACGTCGAAAAGCAGCTCCAAGTCTCCCGGGTTGCCGTATTTGTGACCAAAGCTCAAAACCTGCACCCGCATTGAACGGCCCTTGCGATCCGGACTGAAGCGCTCGAGCAGCAGGTTGCGGAGTGTGTGAACTGTGTGGTCGGAAGTGTCAATTATCTGATCTGCGACTGCGCGTATCCGCGACATCGCGACCCTCTCTGCACGTATTGCGCGGAGTAAACCTGGGCCAGTATCCGCAGGATGAGGTCTACGAGTTTCGCTGAAACGGTGCTGAAGGACTTCGTCAGATGCTTCTAGAAAAAGAACGTACACGGAGAGACCTGTGGCCCGCAGAGCGGAAAGTTGCTTCTTGAAGCCGGCCAGGAATGAACCTTCGCGAATATCAATGACTAGCGCGGCCCGGCTAATGCCCTTTCCATCTTCGCTCCCCGTTACCAAATGGGCGAACGTTTGCAACATCGTGATCGGAAGATTGTCGACGCAGAAATATCCCAAGTCCTCAAAAGCATTTGTTGCCGCAGACATCCCCGAACCGCTCAACCCGGTGATAATAACGATATTGGGCGCGGCTTCGCCGCTCTGAGACACAGGTGTACTTTTTTTTTGCGCCATAAACTTGGTGGACCTCTAGACGATGACTCTGGAGCAGTTTACTACGAAATGAGTTTAGTCTGCGGGACGAGACTAGAGGCGGGGGTTGATTAAGAGCTTAAGAGGAAGGACGCTAAGGCTCAATCAGTCCGAAGTTTCCATCCTTGCGCTTGTAGAGCACACCAAGACGATCGGTATCTGCATCACGAAAAACAACAAACTGGTTGGTTTCAGAGGAGAGCCGCAGCGCTGCCTCTTCTGCGGTCATGGGCTTAACTGAATAACGCCGCGCGGCGATGATCCGGGGAGGCCGTGGCGTGGCTTCAAGCTGTCCATCCGGCTGGGGTGCAACGGCCCCTGTAGGCCGCCCGCCTTGCTTGCGGTCAATTATCTTCTTCTTCAGCTTCAGACCTTGCTTCTCGATCTTTGCAATGGCGCGTGTTAACGCCATGTACATATCGGCGTTGGTGTCTTTAGCCGTCAAGGTGTGATCGCGCCAGTGAACTATCACTTCCGCGATGTGACGAGTTTTTTCTACTTCCATAATCACGTGCGTTGACGCTGTGGTGTCGTTGAAAATATGCGCCAACTTCTTAAAATGACTCTCCACATGCTTCCGAAGGGCGGGAGTAACGTCAACATGACGGCCCGTATACTCGAATCTCATAATTCCAGTTCCATCCTCGGTGCTCCAAATATAGTAGTGCCTGTCAGACTCAAGGCGTGTCTGATATTAGGGGATGGGGCTAACGAAAACTGAACCTTAGCCGGTGCCGGGCTGCTAAACCACGGCGCGGCGCTCGCGCGAGCCCGGGATGTGCATCTGGTCGCGGTATTTGGCAACCGTGCGGCGCGATAGCTTTATTCCATCTTTGGCCAGGATCTTTACCACCTGATCATCAGTGATGGGATTATGTGAATCTTCTTCTTCAATCAGCTTTTTAATCTTTAACTTGATTATTCGAGTGGAGATCTCTTCGCCGTCTTCGTTCATCATGCCTTCAGTGAAGAAGCGCCTCAGCTCGATTACGCCCTGAGGCGTATGAGCATACTTGCGGTTCACCACGCGAGACACGGTCGAAAGATGCATGCCGATATCTTCAGCAATGTCCTTCAACATCATCGGCTTGATATGCTGCACACCCTTATCCAAAAAATCCTGCTGGCGATGAACAATCGACTCCACTACTTTGTAGATTGTCTGCCGGCGGTGCTCGATGTTGCGCAACAGATCAACAGCCGAGCGCACCTTCTCTCTGATAAAGCTCTTGGTTTCGTTAGTGACTCCCGGCTGACCGAGCATCTGCTGGTATTGCGGGCTAATCCGCAGTCGCGGACTACCATCGTCAGCGAAATAAATCACGTATTCATCGTCGTCTTCGTCAAGTTTTTCAATATAGATTTCGGGAGAGATCAGGATAGGCTCTTCGGATGAATAGCGGCGACCAGGATAAGGATCCAGCGTGCGAATAAACTGTAATTCAGTTAGCAGAGTGTCGATATCAATTCCCAGTTGCTTGGAAAGATTTGGCAACTTGTGTTGTTGCAATTCGGGAAGGTGATCACTTATTAATCTGGCGGCCAAACGTTCGCTTTCACCGCGAGTTTCAAGTTGTACGAGCAAGCATTCACGGACGTCACGCGCTCCGCA
>JAMQPH010000909.1 GCA_023717605.1 Pyrinomonadaceae bacterium | reverse complement strand
GTATCGACCAGGACTAACTGAGAGCCTCAGTCGCTGGTGCTTGCGTCACCCGACACTCGCTTATCTAGGCGCACTCACTTCGTTGACGGCCCTGATCATCTCAGTCCTGGTCGTCTCCATGTATATAGCCGGCGCCCGCGGGGCATTGCTGGCGGCGGCTTCCCTGCTGGCGCTGATTCCGGCCACCGATTTCGCCCTTAGCATCCTGAACTGGGACGTAACCCATCTGCTCGAACCACATTTGTTGCCCAGGATGAACACTTCCGAGGGTATTGGAGAGAACGCGTGCACGATGGTTGTGGTCCCCACGCTCTTTTCCAGTGAAGAGGGGGTGCGCGAACTACTCGAGAGACTGGAGATCCATTTCCTGGCAAACCAGGACGAGCATATTTATTTCGCGCTCCTCGGTGACTTTGTAGACGCTGATGCAGAAGAGCTGGCGGAAGACGGCGTCCTTCTTGATGTGGCGCTGAGCGGGATTGATGACTTGAACCAGCGTCATAGCAAGAACCAGCCTCAACGGTTTCATCTTTTTCAGCGGCACCGTCAATGGAATCCGGCTGAGGGAAAATGGATGGGTTGGGAGCGGAAGCGCGGAAAGCTACACGAATTCAACCGCATCCTTCGCGGGGCCCGAGACACAACTTTTATGGTCCAGACGGCGGATCAGGCACTGCTCTCCCGGGTCCGCTTCGTCATCACGCTCGATTCCGATACGAATCTACCGCGCGAAGTTGCCCGCAAACTCGTGGGCACGGCTATTCATCCGCTCAACCGGCCACGCATTGACCCGGCTACCAATCGAGTCGTCTCCGGTTATGGCATTCTGCAGCCCCGCGTCAGCATTTCACTCGAGAGTGCTTCCCGCTCAAGATTTGCGCGCATTTTTTCCGGGAACACCGGAATCGATCCCTACACGACCGCCGTCTCCGACGTTTATCAAGATCTCTTTGGCGAGGGTACCTACACCGGTAAAGGTCTCTACGAGGTGGACGCTTTTGAATCCGCTCTGGAGGGACGTGTGCCGGAGAATTCGCTGCTCAGTCACGACCTTTTTGAGTCGCTCTACGCCCGGGCGGCTTTGGTTACCGACATCGAACTCCTTGACGACTATCCCGCGCACTACGATTCCTATGCTCACCGTCAACATCGCTGGACTCGAGGCGACTGGCAGATTATTAGATGGCTCTTTCCTTCCGTGCCTGATGCACAAGGACGCAAAGTGCCGAATCCTCTGCCACTAAGCTCGCGCTGGAAGATTCTCGACAATTTACGACGAAGCCTGGTTGCACCATCTCTGTTCGTCTGGCTGGCAGTTGCATGGACATTGTTTCCGGGCTCAACTCTGATTTGGACACTGTTCGTTGTTTTGGCGATAGCTTTTCCCGTTTATCTTCACGTAACCACCAGTCTCTTAATACATCCGCGTGGCATCCCCTGGACCAGTCATTTCTGGAGTGTCTGGGGCGATATCAGAACCAACAGCGCGCAGTCGGCATTGTCGGTAACACTTCTCCCGCATCAGGCTTACCTGATGCTGGATGCAATCATCCGCACACTCTATCGAAAAGTGATCTCGCGTCGGAAGTTACTTGAGTGGGTAACCGCTGCGCAGGCGGAACGTTCAGCTCGTCACGACCTGCCCTCATTCTTATGGTTCATGCTGCCAGCTGAGTTGCTCACTCTGGCTGCTGCTGGTCTTACTTTCTTACTGCGACCTTCGTCGCTGATGGTGGCAGCTCCTTTCCTGGTGGCCTGGGCGGTGTCGCCGTTTGTCGCCTATTGGGTTAGCAAACGCACGCCATCCACGCGCAGAGAACTGGCCGGTGAGGACCTTCGCTTCGCCCGATTGGTGGCTCGCCGCACCTGGCGCTTCTTCGAAACGTTTGTGGGAGCTGAGGACAACTGGCTACCGCCGGATAACTTCCAGGAAGACCCCAAACCCGTAATCGCACACCGCACCTCGCCGACTAACATCGGGATGTTGATGCTTTCAACCTTGTCCGCGCACGACTTCGGCTACGTCAGTACCCTGGAATTCGTCGAGCGACAGGAGCTGACAGTCGCAACACTTACGAAGTTGGGAAAGCTTCGCGGTCATTGTTTCAATTGGTACGACACCAGAACACTTGAACCGCTTCTGCCGCAGTACATCTCAACCGTTGATAGCGGCAATCTTGCGGGCCATCTCATCGCCCTTAAGCAAGCCTTCATTGAGCTGCCCGAGGTCAAGCTCCTCGACCAGCGCGTTATCGACGGGCTCCACGACACAATCCTTGCCATAAGCGAGGAGGCGGGCAAACTTGGAACTGCCCGGCAACGAACTGAAGTTGTGACAGTCAGGCACCTGCGTGGCGAGATTGAAGCATGCAAGGAGCTACTCACCTCAGATTCGAAGAGATCTCCGTGGTCGTGGTTTCTCCTCTTCGACCTGCTTGAAAGGCACGGCGCGGAAATTACCGACATTGTGGATGCCCTATCAATTGAGCACGGCGCTGAGAGCTTTCAAAACCTGCGTTGGTGGGTGGGAGGATTACGACACCAGGTGCGGTCATACCGACGTGATGTAATGACGCTTACCCCCTGGGGTCAGTTACCGTTATCTCCGATCGAGTCCGTCATTGAAGGGCTCGATGAGGAAACAGACGCGCACTGGCGAGATGTCGCAGGCCTCCTCGACGGGGTACCCACACTGTTGGAAATACCCGAACTGGCTGATAAGGCACTAGTCAAACTTGCTGCTTTACAAGCGGCGGTCGCTGAGTCGGCGGCGGCGAGAGGTCATGAATCACAAAGCGCCATCAGCGCCATCTCACGTCTCGCAGCAGTCATCGAAAACGCATCAGGCGCCGCCAACGAGCTGCTGTCAAGACTCAGCCGTTTGGCCCAAAAGTGTGAACAAATTGTCGAAGAGATGGACTTTCGCTTTCTCCTTGATCCGGAGCGCAAGGTGTTTACCATCGGCTATAACGTTGGCGAGCTTCGCCTTGACAACTCTTTTTACGACCTGCTGGCTTCGGAAGCGCGTCTGGCAAGCTTTGTGGCAATCGCAAAAGGCGATGTCCCGCAGGAGCACTGGTTTCGTATGGGCCGGCAACTTGCCGCCGTAAATGGGGGGCGCGCCCTGATCTCATGGACCGGCACAATGTTCGAGTATCTGATGCCACTCCTGGTGCTGCGCAATTACGGGGGCACGCTACTGAACGAAACCTATCGCTCGGTGGTGGCAAGACAGATCGAGTATGGTCGGGAACGCGGGGTGCCGTGGGGTGTATCTGAGTCAGCCTACAGCGTGCGCGACCTGCACCTGAATTACCAGTACGGACCATTCGGCGTGCCGGGTCTTGGCCTGAAACGGGGGCTGATCGAGGACTTGGTTATTGCACCCTACGCCACTGTGCTGGCGGCGATGATCAGCCCGGCCGAAGCGATGGAGAATTTGCGCGCGCTGGAACGCGAGGGAGTGCTCGGCAGCTGCGGTTTTTACGAATCAATCGACTACACGAAGGAACGCCTACCCCAGGATCAAAACCGCGTCATCATTCGTGCGTTCATGACTCATCACCAGGGCATGAGTCTGGTCGCGCTGCTCAATGTCCTCGACAACGGTCGCATGGAAAATCGCTTTCATGCCGACCCGCTGGTGCGCGCCACTGAACTGTTGCTGCAGGAACGAATCCCGGTGGGCGTCCCTGCGGCTCACCCTCGGGCCGAAGAAGTGCTGACGGGTCGGGTCACGCAATCATTGCCCGGCATGGTTACCCGCGTTTACAGCACCGCGGATCTGGAAACACCCCGCACGCAGCTTCTTTCGAATGGAACTTACAACGTCATGATCACCACTGCCGGAGCAGGATATTCCGCATGTGGCCGAAACGCCGTAACTCGCTGGCGCGAAGACGTGACCAGAGATAACTGGGGCACCTTTATTTACCTCCGAGACATGCGTACCGCCACCGTGTGGTCGGCGGGTCATCAGCCAGTTCAACACCGGCCCCAGTCGTATGAAGTCGCGTTCTCGGAAGACAAGGCAGACTTCCTGCGGAGCGATGCCGGCATCGTTACACACCTCGAAGTCGTAATCTCAGCCGAGGACAATGCTGAGGTCAGGCGAGTTTCGATTACCAACAATTCCGTACGGACGCGGGAAATTGAGCTCACCAGTTACGCCGAGATCGTCCTGGTCCCACCCGAGGCCGACGCGGCACATCCCGCGTTCAGCAATCTCTTTATCGAAACTGAATTCTTCGCAATTGAGAACGCGCTCCTGGCCCATCGCCGACGTCGGTCATCTGAGGACAAGGAAATCTGGGCCGTGCACGCGGTGGTTGCCGAAGGCGAAACCCTCGGAGCCGTGCAGTATGAAACTGACCGCGGTCGTTTTCTGGGACGCGGACATACTCCCGCTGATCCGGTGGCCGTTATGGAAGAGCGGCCCTTGTCCAACACAGTCGGAGCCGTGCTTGATCCGGTCTTTAGTTTACGGCGTCGCGTTCGGATCCCTCCCAACCAAACTGCCCGAGTAACGTTTAGTACTGCTATCGCCAACACGCGAGATGAAGCGATCACTCTGGCCGACAAATATCACGATCCGAGCATCTTCGAGCGCGAATCACGACTGGCATGGACTAAAGCACAGGTGGAGATGAGCCACCTGCAACTCGATGCTGAAGAGGCCCACCTGTTCCAGCGCCTGGCCGCACGCATCATCTACTCCGATCCTTCGCTGCGGCCGCGGCCGCATGTACTGGGTCTCAACACCAAAGCCCAATCTAGTCTCTGGCCCTATGCCATCAGCGGTGATCTGCCGATTCTGCTGGTGCGCATCAACCGGCTTGAAGATCTGCCGATGGTGCGCAAGATTCTGCGCGGGCACGAATACCTGCACTACAAAGGCCTGAAGATCGATTGCGTGATTCTAAACGACCATCCAGCGGGCTACATTCAAGAACTGCAGAAGGAGCTGGAGGCGATGGTGCGGACCACCGGACTGCAAGGGTTGCAAGACAAGCCCGGCGGCATCTTTCTGAGACGCGCGGACATCATGCCCGAAGCTGATCGTATTCTGCTTCACGCCGTGGCTCGAGTAGTCGTGGTTTCCGAGCGTGGGCCCCTGGAAGATCAACTCGAGCGCCTGGCCATTGAAGAACCATTGCCGGCCCCCTTTATTCCCCGGCTGGCCTCCCAGACCTATCCCGAACCAACTGTAGCCTTGCCGGAATTGACGTTCTTCAACGGCCTGGGTGGTTTCAATCAGGGCGGACGTGAGTATGTGATAGTGCTTGGCGAAGATCAGTGGACGCCGGCGCCCTGGGCCAACATCATTGCCAATCAAAGTTCGTTTGGATTTCAAGTCACTGAAACTGGCGCCGGGTATACGTGGTCGGTAAACAGCCGCGAGAATCGGCTGACTCCGTGGTCCAACGATGCGGTATGCGATCCACCGGGCGAGATTATCTATCTGCGTGACGAAGACACAGGCACGGTCTGGTCCACCACTCCAGCTCCCATCCGCGAGGCAGAATCCTACACAATCCGGCATGGCCAGGGATACTCGGTCTTCGAACACACCAGTCACGGCGTCTCGCAAGAGCTGCTGCTGTTTGTGCCCCTCAAAGGCTCTGTTAAAATATCGCTGCTGCGCTTGCGCAATCGTACTGACCGAAAGAGGCGCCTCACCGTTACACTTTTTAACGAGCTGGTGCTGGGCACGCAGCGTAGTACTTCCGCCCCGTACATCATCACCGAAATCGACCACCAAACCGGAACCATCTTCGCTCGTAATCCTTTCAACAATGAGTTTGCCCATCGCGTTGCGTTTGTGACGACGAATGAAAAGGTCACCAGCGCTACTTGCGCCCGCAACGAGTTTCTCGGCCGGAACGGTAACCTCTCGACGCCTGCAGCCCTGCGGCGAGTGAGCCTCGGGGGCCGGGATGGCGCGGGACTGGATCCCTGCGCGTCGATTCAGGTGACAGTCGAGCTGGCGCCGCGAGAAGCACGAGAGATTGTCTTCCTGCTTGGTGAGGGCGACTCCAAACAAGAAGCCCAGGAGCTGATCTCGAGGTTCACGCCTGCCTCCGCTATCAACGCGGCATTCGAGGCCGTACTCTCTTACTGGGATGAGACGCTGGGCACCGTGGAAATAAGGACACCCGATCTGGCGATGGATACGATGCTGAACCGCTGGCTGCTTTATCAAACAATGGCCTGCCGCGTTTGGGCGCGCTCCGCGTTTTACCAGCCAGGAGGTGCCTTCGGTTTCCGTGATCAGTTGCAAGACGTCATGGCTCTCGTCTATAGCAAACCGTTACTATCGCGCGATCAGATCCTGCTCGCCGCTGGCCATCAGTTTAAGGAAGGCGACGTGCAACACTGGTGGCATCCACCCACAGGACGCGGCGTGCGCACACGATTCTCCGACGATCTACTCTGGCTGCCCTTTGTCACGTCGTTCTACGTCAATGTCACCGGCGACCTGTCTGTCCTCGATGAAGTAGTTCCCTTCCTCGAAGCGCCGCTCCTTGGACCAGAGGATCACGAATCGTACCTGCAGCCTGTCATATCGACCGAGGTGGGGACCATTTTTGAACATTGTACCCGCGCACTCGATCGCAGTTTGGCAGTCGGCCCACATGGGCTGCCACTGATGGGCGGCGGTGATTGGAATGATGGTATGAACCGCATTGGGCATCTGGGCAAAGGCGAAAGTGTTTGGGTGGGCTGGTTTCTGCACAATACGCTGGCCAATTTCTCGCCTTACTGCGATCAACGAAACGAAGGCGCACGCGGCGACAAATATCGCAGTCATATGCAGAGTTTGAAGAAAGCCCTCGAAGAGCATGGCTGGGACGGAGATTGGTATCGGCGTGCCTATTTCGACGATGGCACTCCGCTGGGCTCCGCGCAAAATGAAGAATGCCGCATCGACTCGATTGTGCAGTCGTGGGGTGTTATTTCTGGTGCCGCTGAGCAGCATCGCGCGTCGCGTTCAATGGCTGCTGTTGACGAGTACTTGATCCGGCGTGGTGACGGTCTGGTCATCCTGTTTACCCCACCATTCGACAAGAGCAATCTGGATCCGGGTTACATCAAAGGCTACGTTCCCGGAGTCCGGGAGAACGGCGGGCAGTATACTCACGCGGCGTTGTGGACTTTAATTGCGTTCGCGATGCTTGGAGATGGCGAGCGTGCCGGGGAACTGTTTTCCCTCTTGAACCCAATCAATCACGCTTCGACGCGCGCCGGCTTGCACAAATACAAAGTGGAGCCTTACGCGGCCGCCGGCGACATCTACGCTGTCCCACCTCATACCGGACGCGGCGGGTGGACCTGGTACACGGGCTCTGCCAGCTGGATGTATCGCGCGGGCCTGGAGTCAATTCTCGGTTTCCAATTGCGCGGGGATCGGCTAAAGATAGATCCGTGCGTGCCACGCTGGTGGCGCGAATTTGAGATTACCTATCGACGCGGGCGCACAACCTACCGCATCAAAGTCGAGAATCCGCTGGCAGTCCATCGCGGCGTAATCACACTGG